>NZ_VOZT01000032.1:0-40817 GCF_013419625.1 Acinetobacter sp. YH12070
CTAGACAAAATGACACCAAATGAGTTTTACTATGATCAGCTACCCCAACAAAACAAGGTGGCTTAACTAGAGCGGAATATCACTTATAAATACGCTTTTAGTTGTTCAAACATGTGGGACCACCTCTATCGTTGGCGGCGGTTACAGTCCAAGCACAGGGACAATTTACCCAACGCTGAATTACCTCGAAGAACAGCAATACATACACGCAGAACTGAATGCCGAAGACCGTAAACAATACAGCGTTACGCAGTCAGGCATACAACACCTAGATGCAGAAAAAGCCACAGTAGAGAAAATCCTCTGCCGTTTTGATACCCGCAAGCAAATTCATAACAATGAACAATATGTCGACATTAAACGCGCGATGGAAAACCTAAAAGCATCACTGCGCATCAAAATTCAGCACTGTGAACTGACACCTGAACAGGTGTATGCCATTGCAGAAAAAATCGATCAGGCGGCAGTCGAAATCAGCCGTATGGAGGTGTCTTAGTGAAACAGCATCAATATGAAATTACACTCAAACACATTGCCGATGCGCAGGGCAATCCATCGACCTATACTGAAGCTTTGCAGTTTAAGGCCTACAACCATGATGATATGTTTAAGGTGCTGGAGCATTTGAGCAAAGCGCAATTGTTAGATGGTGAAAAGACCAAAGCCTTTGCCGTTGGTCTGAAACTGTTTGGTGAAACTTTGCTGGAAAATAAAGACATCCCTTTATTTAAGGAGTTTTTACCGCAATTTATTGAATTTATGAAAACTCTAAAACAAACCGTGAAAACTCAAAATGCACAATCAGCAACGATAGAACAAGGTGAAAGCCATGAATAATCTCCCAAAATTTCATCCTAAGCATCTTACGTGGTTAATGCCTTTGATCCTATCTGGCATTATGAGTGGTGCTATTTCTTGCTTTAATATTTTTTTAAAAGTAGGTGCGGTTGAGGGCTTCTTAGGGATTTGGTTACATGCTTGGAGCTTATCGTGGATGATGGCATTTCCACTTATTTTGATCGTGTTGCCATTGGTGCGTAATACGTTAATGAAGTTTGTGCGTCTACCAAATGAGCCTGCATCCAAATAAAAGGAAAATTTGCTTAGTCATCGTCTGAGTGTGCTTGCATCGCGCTTAGAATGATGGCTGTTAATTCAGTCAGTGATTTGACACCTGCAATACGTTGAATCACTTGTCCGCGATAAAACACTAAGGTTGAAGGTAGACCATAAACGTTATAGCGCAAAGTTAGAATAGGCGAGGAATCAACATTCACCTTGCCAAATTTGAGCCGTGCATGCTCTGCTGACATTTGGCTTGCACACTGCTCAAATACAGGATAGTTCTGCACACAGGGCGCGCACCAGTCAGCATAGAAGCGAATCACGGCAAAACCATCAAACCATTCATAGTCATGGGCGTTATCTTCATTGTATTCAATGATCTGAGACATGCTCGGCCTATTATTCATTTACGAAATACAGTACAGATTATACATAAGTCCATGTTTATTCATTCTGTGCCATTTCTATGTTCAAATAGTGCAGAGATAGATGAATAGTCAATAATTGAAAAGGAAAAACAATGTCACAGCAAAGCATGCAGCAGGTCATTATTACTGAACCGGGCGGTGTTGATAAACTGGCTTATGAAACGGTAGCCGTACCTACAGCGAAAGCAGATGAAGTTTTGGTTAAAGTGCATGCTTTTGGTATCAACCGTCCAGACATCTTGCAGCGTCAAGGCTTGTACCCAATGCCGAAAGGGGTAACACCAGTACCGGGCTTAGAAGTAGCTGGTGAGGTTGTTGCGGTTGGTGAAGCTGTTACCCAATTTAAAGTGGGTGACAAGGTATGTGGTCTGACTAATGGTGGCGGTTATGCCGAATATTGCGTAGTACCTGAAAGCCAAACTTTAAATATTCCTGAAAATGTCAGCTATGTGCAAGCTGCTGCGATTCCTGAAACCTTCTTTACCGTTTGGGCGAATGTATTCCAAATGGGTCAAGCCAAAGCAGGTGAAACGGTGCTGATACATGGTGGAACCAGTGGTATTGGAACCACGGCAATCATGCTCTGTAATGCGCTTGGGATGAAAACCTTTGCAACAGTCGGTTCAGATGAAAAAGTGGCAGCGATCTCTGATATCACGCATGCGATTAACTACAAGACGCAAGACTTTGAGCAAGTGATTAATGAAGCGACCAATGAGCAAGGTGTAGATGTCATTCTAGATATCGTTGGAGCACCGTATTTGGCGCAGAACCTCAATCTATTGCGTCGTGATGGTCGTTTGGTCTATATCGCATTTTTAGGCGGTGCAAAAGCCAAAGAGGTGAAATTGGGTCAAATCATGATGAAGCGCTTGACGATTACAGGCTCAACCATGCGTGCGCGTAATACTGCAGAAAAAGCAGAGATTGCCAAAGGCATTCAGGAAAATGTTGTTCCGTTATGGTCTAAAGGTGAATGCCTGCCAATGATTTACAAAACATTTAAGTTTGATCAAATTCAAGAAGCACATGCAGCCATGGATACAGGCGACCATGTGGGTAAGATTGTGGTTGAAGTGATCTAAAGGATTATTTTTAAAACGCGATGTATTTGCAGGGTGTTTTAAAATAATAAAAGGGGGCGATGTCCCTCTTTTTTATTGTCTTACTAAACTTTAGGCATAAAAAAACCAGCTTATCGCTGGGTTCTTTATTACACCATCTTCAGTAGTAGAAGAATGGTGCCCGAGGCCAGACTCGAACTGGCACGCTTTGTGGGCGGGGGATTTTAAATCCCCTGTGTCTACCGATTTCACCACTCGGGCTTAACAAGATTGGAGGCGGAGGTCGGAATCGAACCGGCGTACACGGAGTTGCAGTCCGCTGCATGACCACTCTGCCACCCCGCCATGTCTTGTTGATGCGTATATTAGCAAGCTCTGAAAAAAAAACAATAGCAGATTCATCTGTATGAGCATAAAAGCAGCATACAAGGTAAAAAATTTAATATAATCATGTATTATGTGCAAAATTGATTCATATCATCACTTGGAGAAGTGCCGTGGCATTAGTTTTAGATGGTCGTGCATTGGCGAAGAAAATTGAAGCTGACTTGTTGACTCGCGTAGAAGCGCTAAAAGAGAAAACTGGTCGTACCCCAATTCTTGCGACTATTTTGGTAGGTGACGATGGTGCATCTGCAACTTATGTACGTATGAAAGGGAATGCTTGCCGCCGTGTTGGTATGGATTCATTAAAAGTTGAGCTTCCTAAAGAAACCACAACTGAGCAATTGCTTGCTGAAATTGAAAAATTGAATGCAAATCCAGATGTTCACGGTATTTTGTTACAACACCCCGTACCTGCTCAAATTGATGAGCGTGCTTGTTTCGATGCGATCTCTCTTGAAAAAGACGTGGATGGCGTGACCTGCTTAGGTTTCGGCCGTATGGCAATGGGTGAAGCAGCATATGGTTCTGCGACTCCTGCAGGCATCATGACCATTTTAAAAGAAAACAACATTGAAATCGCAGGGAAACATGCGGTTGTTGTGGGTCGTTCTGCAATTTTGGGTAAACCAATGTCTGCGATGCTACTTGAAGCGAATGCAACAGTGACCACTTGCCACTCACGTACTCAAAACTTAGCTGACTTTGTTAAGCAAGCTGACATTATTGTGGGTGCGGTAGGTAAAGCTGAATTGATTCAAAAAGATTGGATCAAACCAGGTGCAGTGGTTGTTGATGCTGGCTTTCATCCACGTGATGGCGGCGGTGTAGGTGATATCCAATTGGTGGGTATTGAAGAAGTTGCTTCTGCTTATACACCTGTTCCGGGTGGTGTAGGCCCTATGACCATTACAACGTTGATTCGTCAAACTGTTGAAGCTGCTGAAAAAGCTTTAGGTTAATGTTGTCGGTTTTTCCTTCTCCCTCTGGGAGAAGGCTAGGATGAGGGTGCTTTTTATAAATAATCCTCTCCCTAACCCTCTCTTGCGCTTCAATTTAAAAGCAGTGCTTTAAATTTTGCTCAGGAGAGGGAACTTCCGATCTTAATTTAGGCTTTTATGACACTAAAACTCTGCATATTCGAAAAATAAAATTCTAATGAGCTGTACTTTCCAATTTCCCAAAGCCCCTGAACATTTACTTAAAGCACTGCATGAAGTCATTCCACATTGTGAATTACATGCTCAACAGTTGCCTGAAACCCCGATTTCTTTATGGTTGATCCCACCGGTATTTCCAACCGATAAATTGGATAATGAAGTCATTCGTCGTATATGGAATGATACGCCGTATTGGATTTTTTGTTGGGCTTCAGGGCTTGCAATGGCGCAGTGGTTGTTGGCTGAACCCCATCATGTCAAAGATAAAGTGGTGTTGGACTTTGGTGCAGGTTCAGGTGTGGTGGCGATTGCAGCAAAAATGGCAGGGGCGAAACGCGTGATCTGCTGTGACATCGACCAAGTGAGCCTAGATGCATGCCGTGCCAATGCAGAGTTGAATAATGTTGAACTCGAATATTTGGACGATCTGTATAAAGCCGAACAAGTCGATATTTTATTGGCTGCAGATGTGCTATATGACCAATGCAACCGTTTCTTTTTGGATGAGTTTTTAAAGTTTGCTCCAGAAGTGTGGGTGGCAGACAGTCGTGTGAAAAACTTTAGTCATCCTAAATATGAAAAACTCGATGAACGAAGCGCGACGACATGGCCTGATTTGGATGAATCACCTGAGTTTCGTAATGTGAGTTTTTATAAAACCCTATAAATATTAAACCCATAAAAAATAAGACGCTTTAAGCGTCTTATTTTTTGTCTTTTAAACTGCAAATTTGATTAAGAACAGTTATAGCGAACCACACGTAAGGTTGCAGGGCGAGCATCGAGTGCATTACGCGCGCCTAAGTTTTCAGAGTTACGTAGATCAGGAGTATTTGATAGACCGAAGTTCGCACGTGTATTACCAATTTGACGGCCGTACTGGGTATTTTCCAAAGCAGGATTTGCAATTTCGTTCACGCTTAAGATTTGTAATTTATAGGTCTTTTGCGTATTTAATACTTTTTGGCAAGCACGTTGTAATTTATTGGCATCCAGTTGTTGGTTTTGGCGACCCGCTAAAGTATATGCAAGTGTTGCGCTATCTGCAGATTTGGACTCTATTTGAAAGCCCGTTTGACCATTAAAAGCACGTGGAGTGCTTTGGCAAGCAGCCATCGACATTGCAACAATACCCAAACTTAAAACTTTGTAAATATTTTTCATCATTCATTCGCCGTGTGTATTTGTATGTTCAGTATGCCATAGTCCGTCTGTCGACTCGATGGCGAAAACCAAGAAAGCCAAAGAAGTTTGATTAAATCTTTGATGCAGCCGAAACGATGAGTAGATGGAAATGGAGATAAAAAAAGCTCATCAAAATAGGCTTTGATGAGCTTAAGTGGAATAGCAGGGCTGAGCGAATTAATCGTCAGTGATCATGCTATGTTTTTTAGTATCTTTCATGAAGACATAGGTAATTAAAGATAAACCAATCATGAATGTAATGTAGTAGAAGAAGTAGTTTTCATGGCCTGCATTTTTGAAGCTCAAAGCTACAAGTTCTGCGGTACCACCAAAGAGTGTATTTGCAATGGCATAAGGCAATGCAACACCTAGGGCACGGATGTGTGCAGGGAACAACTCTGCTTTTACTACGGCATTAATCGCAGTATAACCAGTAACAATCACCATACCGCTCATGCAAAGCATAAATGCTGTGGTTGGGCTGGTAGTTGAACCGATACCATTGAAAATAGGAATGGTAAACAGCACACCAAGCACACCAAAGGCGATCATAATTGGCTTACGACCAATTTTGTCTGAAAGCGCACCGACAGCAGGTTGTAAAAGCATAAAGATGAAAATCGCAGCAGTGGTAATTTCGGTAGCTGTGGTTTTTTCAAAGCCAGACGTGTTGACCAAATATTTTTGCAAATAAGTGGTAAAGGTGTTGAACGCTAAAGTACCACCGGCAGTTAACATGATCACAGTGAAGGCTTGTTTAGGGTATTTGGTAAATAACGCTAAAGCACCTGATTTTGGACCACCATTTTTAGCCTGTTCTTGGGCTTCTTTAGAGGATTGAGTTTCAACTAAACCGCGACGAATCCAAAACACCACAATAGCGAGCAACGCACCGATGAAGAATGGAACACGCCAGCCCCATTCAGTTAAAGCTTGTTCGGAGAAATTGCGTTGTAGGATAATTAAAACGCAAAGAGCCAATAGCTGACCTGAAATCAGTGTGACATATTGGAAACTTGAGAAGAAACCGCGATGGTTTTTACCTGCCATTTCAGTCAAATAGGTGGCACTAGAACCATATTCACCACCAACACTTAAGCCTTGGAGTAAACGCGCTAAAAGTAGAATAGCGGGTGCGAGCATCCCTACAGAATCGTAGGTTGGTGCACATGCGATCATCAGTGAGCCGACACACATCAACGATACAGACAGCGTTAAACCTGCTTTACGACCTTTACGGTCAGCATAAATACCCATGACCCATGCGCCGATTGGACGCATTAAGAAACCGAGTGCAAAGACTGCAGCCGCTTGTAAGAGTTTTACAGTATTGTCACCATCAGGGAAAAATTGCGGTGCAAAGTAAAGGGTAAAGGCAGCGTAGACATACCAGTCGTACCATTCAACGAGGTTGCCGGCAGATCCGCCGAGGATAGATTTGACACGAGTTTTTCTATCCAATTGTTCAGGAACAACTGGCTCAGATGAGTTTGACACATCATTCTCCAAGGAATGAATGCAAAACATATCCATTTAAACTCTTTGGGAAAAGTTTAAATCAATATATTTTGTCGAAATGGGAGATGGAACTATATTTATTTAATTTATACTCCTGTTGTCGCAGAAAATCATGCGACTTTAGTCTATAAAATGCGATATTTTTGACCAGATACATTTTTCACGACTAAATGAAAAAAAACAAAGCCTCATAGACTGAGGCTTTGATGGGGAAAACATGCTGTTTTTGATCAGCTTGATCAATAAGTCATCATCAAATGAACCTGATCAATGCTCCTGAATTTTGGAATGGTGTTTGGTGTCTTTCATAAAGACGTAGACCAATAATGAAATAAAAATCATGATGGTTACATAGATGAAGAACCATGTCTCATAGCCAGCTTCTTTGAAACTTAGGGCAAAAAATTCTGCAGTACCACCAAAGATGGTATCTGTAAGTGCATAAACGGGGTACATCAAAACTGAAGGCTTCTGCAGCTGAACATGCAATATATAAAAGCTTGAAATAAAATTTTAAAAAAGATTAGGTTGAAAAAAAATACAAATCAACTGCTTGTAATTATGTTTGCTTTGAATATAGGTTCTGACTTTAAAATGATTGATTTCATGCTTGAGCCAGCAGGCTTTTAAACGTACATTTAAAATATAACTTCTCATTTAATGAGGAATACAAAAACTCAGCGTAAGGATATCGTGACCAAAATAGGTATCTTGATCAAAAAATCATGATCAATGAGAAAAATAATAAAGCAAAGAAAACGAAGCATTGTTGAATAAAAAGATAGAGTGGGAGGGAGCGATGAATACAGAACAACAATCAATATATGACATGGTGGTCATTGGTGGTGGAATTAATGGTGTTGGTATTGCCTGTGATGCTGCGGGGCGGGGTTTAAGTGTTTTGCTCTGTGAAAAAGACGATCTCGCGAGCCATACTTCATCTGCAAGTAGCAAATTAATTCATGGTGGTCTGCGCTATTTAGAACATAAAGAATTTCGTTTGGTACGTGAAGCACTCGCAGAACGCGAAGTTCTCCTTAAAAAAGCCCCTCATATTATTCGACCGATGCGTTTTATCATGCCACATGAACCGCACTTACGTCCGGCTTGGCTGATTCGTACTGGATTATTCTTTTATGATTATTTGGGTAAACGTGAACAGCTTGCAGGTTCAAATGGAATTGAATTTGATGTGGAAGCTAGTCCTTTAGCATCCAAATTTACCCGAGGGTTCGAATATTCCGATTGTGCAGTAGATGACGCACGCTTAGTTGTACTCAATGCAATACAAGCACGAGAACATGGTGCACAGATTCTGACTCGAACAGAATGTTTAAATGCATATAGTAAAGGTGGAATTTGGCAGGTATGTCTAAAAAATGCCAAGGGATTGCAAAATGTGCAGGCTAAAGTCTTGGTGAATGCGGCAGGTCCTTGGGTCGCTGACTTTATAAAACAGGGGTTAAAGCAAGAGTCACCTTATGGTATACGGCTGATACAAGGTAGTCATATCATTGTTCCAAAACTTTTTGAGGGTGATAAAGCTTTTATTATGCAAAATGATGATCATCGCATTGTCTTTGCGATCCCTTATTTAGAACAATTTACACTGATCGGCACGACAGATCGTGAATATCATGCAGACCCAAATCGAGTAAAGATAAGCCAAGAAGAAATCGATTACTTGCTTGATGTGTCAAATGATCACTTTAAAACTCAATTGACGCAAACGGACATCATTTCAACTTATTCAGGTGTGCGTCCGCTGTGTGATGATGAGTCAGATAATCCAGCCGCAGTCACGCGAGATTATACTTTGGCACTGACCGATGTAGAAGGGGCTGCATTACTTTCAATCTTTGGTGGCAAACTTACCACTTACCGAAAACTAGCAGAAGCGGCATTAGATCAGCTTAAAACTGTTTTTCATCATCGATCCAAACCTTGGACTGCTGATACAGCATTGCCTGGTGCGGAAAATTTAGAATCAATCGAGCAGTTGATAGCTGAAATCCAACAAAAAGTGCGAGGGGTTTCGATCAGTCTAGCCAGTCGTTGGGCACATGCTTATGGAACACGTGTTTGGGCTTTACTGAATCATTTAACTTCGATTGATGAATTGGGTCAAAACTTTGGACATGGTTTGTATGCTCAAGAAGTGGATTATTTAGTTGAGCAGGAGTGGGCGAGAAGTTCTGAAGATATTTTGCAAAGACGGACAAAGTTATATTTGCAATTCAGTGCAGCTGAAGTTGATGTTTTGGATGAATACTTAATGGCAATACGTATAAAGCAAAAAGCTCAAGATGTGGCTTAGTTGATATAAAAAAGACCGCGCAAGGCGGTCTTTTAAATCTTTCTTAATCCCTCTTTTAAAGGAGGGAAATTAAAGGCCAATTAAGCAGATTTTTTTACAGCTTCTAAAAGTTCGTCTTGACGTACTTTAAGTGCTTTTGGTAAGCGATCACCAAGTTTGTTGAACAATTCAGTGTGGCTTTCAAGTTCTTTGATCCATTGATCTTTATCTTGAGAAGTTACAAGCTCGAATTGCTCTTTAGTGAAGTCTGAACCAGTCCAGTTCAATTGTTCGTATGTTGGAACAAGGCCGATAGGTGTTTCAACAGCGTCTGCACGACCTTCACAACGGTCAATGATCCACTCAAGAACACGCATGTTTTGACCGAAACCAGGCCATACAAAGTTACCTTCAGCATCACGACGGAACCAGTTCACGTTGTAGATACCAGGAAGTTTATTGCCAGCAGCTTTAGCTTTAGCAGCAACTTCTTCACCAAGTTCTAACCAGTGAGAGAAGTAGTCAGCCATGTTGTAACCCGCAAATGGAAGCATTGCGAATGGGTCACGACGAACGATACCTTGTTGACCAACAGCAGCAGCAGTTGTTTCAGAGCCCATAGTTGCAGCTTTGTAAACACCGTCAACCCAGTCAAATGCTTCTGAAATTAGAGGCACTGTGTCTGCACGACGACCACCGAAGATGAACGCAGAAATTGGAACACCTGCTGGATTTTCCCAGTCAGCATCAATAGAAGGACACTGACCAGCTGAAACAGTGAAACGAGCATTTGGATGAGCTGCTTTTTCTTCGCCGGTGTGTGGTTGACCTTTCCAGTTAGTTAGATTAGCAGGTACTTCTTTAGAAAGACCTTCCCACCATACTTCACCGTTGTCAGTTACAGCAACGTTGGTATAGATTACGTCTTTGTGAAGTGTTGCCATACAGTTCGGGTTAGTCTTGGTATTTGTACCAGGTGCTACACCGAAGAAACCAGCTTCAGGGTTGATTGCATATAAGCGACCGTCTTCACCTGGTTTGATCCAAGCAATATCGTCACCTACAGTTTCAATTTTCCAACCTTCGTAACCCGCTGGTGGAATCAACATCGCGAAGTTTGTTTTACCACAAGCAGAAGGGAATGCAGCTGCGATGTAGTGTTTTTCGCCTTGTGGGTTAGTCACGCCAAGGATTAGCATGTGTTCAGCTAACCAACCTTGTTGACGACCCATAGAAGATGCAATACGTAAAGCTAGGCATTTTTTACCCAACAATGCGTTACCGCCGTAACCAGAACCGTAAGACCAGATTTCACGAGTTTCTGGATAATGAACGATGTATTTTTCAGGGTTGCAAGGCCAAGCAACGTCTTTTTGACCTTCTTCAAGCGGAGCACCAACAGTGTGTACGCAAGGAATGAAGTCACCGTCAGTACCAAGTACGTCATAAACAGCTTTACCCATACGAGCCATTTTAGACATGCTTACAGCAACGTAAGGAGAATCAGTAAGTTCGATACCGATGTGAGCAATATGAGAACCTAAAGGACCCATAGAGAAAGGAACAACGTACAAAGTACGGCCTTTCATTGAACCGTCAAATAAACCATTCAGACGAGCACGCATTTCAGCTGGAGCTTCCCAGTTGTTTGTTGCGCCTGCATCTTCTTGTTTTTCAGAACAGATGTAAGTACGACCTTCAACACGAGCAACGTCAGAAGGATCAGAATTAGCAAGGTAAGAACCAGGATGTTTTTCTTGGTTAAGTTCTTGCATAGTGCCGTTAGCGATCATCAAGTCGATATAACGTTGATATTCTTCTGCGCTACCGTCACACCATTCGATTTTTGCTGGTTTGGTTAATTTGGCAATTTCTTCCACCCAAGCAATTAGCTTAGGGTGACGAACGAATTCTGGTGCGTTCACTTGGGTCATGGTGAGGCCTATCTCAAAAATGTACTAACCGTACAAAGTATAATCTGCATCATGGGTTACATCATGCAGATAAAAGATGAAAAAAAGTGGCTGTATTAAAGCATAAAATCATAAAAAAAATAAGACTAAAGAAGTGGTAGATTTTTTTTGGTAGTTAATGCTATTTAAGTTAAATGTAAATAAAATACAATAACTTAATAGATTTTATCGCGAATTTTAACTTTATTTATTAACGTGATGGACAATATTTTATATATTTATTTTTAATAAAAACAAAAAGTTGCATGTATTTGATATTTGAGAATTATTATTGATTAAATAAATGGTGGTAATTCGATTTTTACATAAAGGCGCTATTATTTGCTGTTAAATTCGACAAAATACAAAACTAAGCGGCCAAGATGTATAAAAAGTGATTAAACAAGCCAAGCCTTTATCTATTATTTATAATAAAAAATCAGGATTTCATGCTGCAAACAAAGATGAAGTCTACGAGGAACTTGTGCGGATATTATCCGATCATGATTTCGAAATACAGTCTTTTGAGCTTGGGCAGGAAGCCAGTTTTGATACTTTAATGAGCAAGGTGTTTGCACGCCACCAAGACCCAGATAATTTGGGCGTTGTCGTTGCTGCAGGTGGTGATGGAACCTTAAATGCAGTTGCTCATCGGTTGATGCATACCGATATTCCAATGGGGATCTTACCTTTAGGCACATTTAATTATGTGGCGCGCGTACTCAATATTCCTCTCGATTTAATTCAAGCAGCACAGGTCATTGCGACAGGCAATAATCGACAGGTACATGTGGCGCAAATCAATGAACATATCTATTTAAACAATGCCAGTTTGGGCTTGTATCCATTATTTATACAAAAAAGAGAGTTTTATAATCAGAAGTTTGGTCGTTTCCCATTGCATGCTTATACCTCAGGTTTGGATGTGCTGATTCGAGATCGTAAAGAGTTGAAATTGGAAATCGAAGTTGATCATCATATTTATCCAGTCAAAACGCCTTTGATCTTTTTTGGTAATAACCAATTGCAATTGGCCGATTTAAATTTGCAAATTGCTAAAGATGCAGCAGCAGGTAAAGTTGCAGGTGTGGTGGTCGCAAAAAGTGATAAGAAAACTTTATTTAAAATTTTATGGCAGTTGATCCGTGGCAATATCGACAATGCGCCAGATGTGTATAGTTTTGCCGCTAATGAAGTCACGATACATACTCAACGAAAAAAAATGACCGTTGCTGTGGATGGTGAGATTGTAGAAATGAAACCGCCGCTTAAAATTCGAGTGCAAAAACAAGCCTTAAAGATACGGGTGCCACATGATACTGCATCTGTCTGATCTGCATTTTGGCACTGAAAAGCCAGAGTGTATGCGCGCGATTCAGCAATTTTGTCGTGAAAATCGTATCGAAGCCGTGGTTGCCAGTGGAGACTTAACCCAACGTGCGCGCTATCGTCAGTTTTATGCATGTAAGCAATTTTTAGAAAGCTTAAAGCTGCCTTATATCGTTGTGCCAGGGAATCATGATATTCCGCTGTATCATTTATGGAACCGTGTTTTTAGTCCTTTTGCACGTTATCAACTATTTTTTGGTGCCATGGAAAATGTACTGGAAACCGAGCATTTCTACTTAATTGGGATCAATAGTATTCGTCGTCGTTACCATACGCGAGGGCATGTATCGCTCGAGCAAATACATCATGTCAAGGAATTACTTAAACATGCGCCGCCCAATAAAGTGAAATTAATCATAGCGCATCAACCTTTTTATACGCCGCCCAATGACCCGCATGGTGTGAAAGATTGTCCTGTTCAAGGGCGTTTGGCACTCGAACAGTGGAGTCAACACGGTTTAAATGGTTTATTGCATGGACATTTACATGTTCCAGCCAGCTATGACCTCAATCAGATTTATGCTTTAGGTGCTGCGCATCCAGTTTGGGATATTCATGCTGGAACTGCAACGTCATATCGCCTACACGATAACCTTGCCAACAGTTTTAATGTCATTGATGAGCAGATGAATGTGCAGCATTATTTTTATCATTCAAAGTTAAAAATATTCGAAGAAAATCTTAGTACTCATATTTTGGATGAGCTTTAATCCTTTAAATTTAAATTTTGAAGAAAAAAAATACAAAAAAATGAAAAAAATTAAATTTTGCCCTTGAAGGGTTTTTTTCCATCCCCACAAAAGTGTCATCTAAATTATTTTTTGTCGATGGCTTACGGAAATCAAAATGTCATCGTCTTTTATCTAGTAAATAGACTTAGTCTGGAGTTAACTATGAGCAATATTCGTCCTTTGCATGACAACGTTGTGATTCGCCGTGTTGAAAAGGAAACTAAAACTGCTGGTGGTCTTATTTTAAGTACTTCAGCAGCTGAACAACCTGCTCAAGGCGAAGTAATCGCTGTAGGTAATGGCAAAGTAACTGACAATGGCGTACGTGCATTAGACGTTAAAGTTGGTGACAACGTATTGTTTGGCACTTATGCCGGTACAAAAGTAAAAGTAGCAGGCGAAGAGCTTCTTATTATGAAAGAGTCTGACATCTTAGCGGTACTTGAAGCTTAAGTTTCGTACACGCATTTAGACCCTTTTATTCATCATAAATTGTTAAAAATTTTAAAAAGATTCGGAGTTAAACATGTCAGCTAAAGACGTAAAATTTGGTGATTCAGCGCGTTCAAAAATGATCGCGGGTGTAAATGTACTTGCAGATGCTGTAAAAGTGACTTTAGGTCCTAAAGGCCGTAACGTTGTCATCGACCGTTCTTTCGGTGCACCGCACATCACTAAAGATGGTGTTTCTGTTGCTAAAGAAATCACGTTAAAAGACAAGTTTGAAAACATGGGCGCTCAGCTAGTTCGTGAAGTGTCTTCAAAAACCAACGACATCGCGGGTGACGGTACAACAACTGCAACTGTTCTTGCACAAGCAATCCTTAATGAAGGGATTAAATCAGTAACTGCGGGTATGAACCCAATGGATCTTAAACGCGGTATCGACATCGCGGTTAAAGCTGTAGTTGCTGAAATTAAAGCGACTGCAAAACCTGCATCTGACTCTAAAGCGATTGAACAAGTAGGTTCTATTTCTGCGAACTCTGACACCACTGTTGGTAAACTTATTGCTCAAGCAATGGAAAAAGTTGGTAAAGAGGGTGTAATTACAGTTGAAGAGGGTTCAGGCTTTGAAGATTCTCTAGATGTTGTAGAGGGTATGCAGTTTGACCGTGGTTACATCAGCCCGTACTTTGCAAACAAACAAGATACACTAACAGCTGAACTTGAAAACCCATACATTCTTCTTGTTGATAAAAAAATCAGCAACATCCGCGAATTAATTGCTGTACTTGAAGCTGTTGCTAAAACAGGTAAACCGCTTCTTATCATTGCTGAAGATGTTGAAGGTGAAGCACTTGCAACTCTTGTTGTAAACAACATGCGTGGCATTATCAAAGTTTGTGCTGTTAAAGCACCTGGTTTTGGTGATCGTCGTAAAGCGATGCTTCAAGACATCGCGATTTTAACTGGCGCGACTGTAGTTTCTGAAGAGGTTGGTATGTCTTTAGACCAAACTACACTTGAGCACTTAGGTACAGCGCATAAAGTTACTGTTTCTAAAGAAAACACAGTAATTGTTGATGGTGCAGGTGTTGCAGAGCAAATTGCTGAACGTGTAACTCAAATTCGTGCTCAAATTGAAGAATCAACTTCAGAATACGACAAAGAAAAACTTCAAGAACGCGTTGCTAAATTGGCAGGCGGTGTTGCTGTAATCAAAATCGGCGCTGCAACTGAAGTTGAAATGAAAGAGAAGAAAGATCGCGTTGACGATGCACTTCATGCAACTCGTGCTGCAGTTGAAGAAGGTGTTGTAGCAGGTGGTGGTGTTGCACTTGTACGTGCTGCAAAAGCACTTGAAGGTGTGTCTGGTGCTAACGATGACCAAAATGTTGGTATCAACATTTTACGTCGTGCAATTGAAGCACCGCTTCGTCAAATCGTTGCAAACTCTGGTGATGAGCCATCAGTTGTAATCAATGCTGTGAAAAACGGTGAAGGTAACTTCGGTTACAACGCTGCGACTTCAGAGTATGGCGATATGTTAGAAATGGGTATTCTTGACCCTGCTAAAGTGACTCGTTCTGCGCTTGAGCATGCTGCATCTGTTGCAGGTCTTATGCTTACAACTGAATGTATGATCACTGAAATCCCAGAAGACAAGCCAGCAATGCCAGATATGGGTGGCATGGGTGGTATGGGCGGTATGATGTAAACCTCAGCGTACCCAAACTTAAAAAACCTCGTATCGTCAGATACGGGGTTTTTTTTATGGCGTAGTTTTTGTAATGTAGAGATTGCACACATGAAAAGACAAAATCACCTAGCTATTTTTTATTTACACATTAAATGTGTAATATGTATTTAAACTCCTTTTTTTGTGAATAAAACTCATTATTCTTTTTAGAACAATAAGAAAAACAAATGATTAAATAAATGTAATGCAGATTGGAGTAGGCATAAAGGGGATAAAAATGGATAACCGAGAACACGAAATTATAGGCAGTATTTATGATGCCGCTGTAGATGTGAATTTATGGCCGCAAGTAATTGAAAAAATTGTTCAATATACAGACAGTAAAACCGCCATTTTTACTGCCTTAGATCAATTTAGTCCAAGTTACGATTTTTTATTTAGTCACAATATTCCAGATGAAGCTTTGCATGCCTATCGTGATGAGCGGATTCGTGTGATTGACATGCAGTTACACCGAGTATTGTGGGAAAATTTAGGTGTGGGCCAAGTAGCGAGCTCGGATTTATCGCATTATGGGGAAAACCCTGAAAGTGATGAATATATCTTTTATGAACGGTGTTTAAATCCGACGGGAATTAGTTATATCTCGGCTGTTTTGCTCGATCAGGGTTCACATCGCTGGGCGGTTTTGGGATTACACCGTGCGCCAGATGTAGCGCCGTATCAACAAAAAGAGTTGGATTTTTTAAAGCATTTGGGTGTGCATTTACGCCGTGCCTTACAAATCCATCGTCAGTTTAGTTTGGTTAAACAAGAAAATTTAAGTTTGTATAGCGTGCTCGATCATTTAAAAACAGGTGTAATTTTGCTTGATCATCAGCTGAGTTTGACTTATTCAAACCCTTTAGCTCAAAGCATGCTGGAACACGATTCATGTTTAGATTTGGACTTGTATAATCGTTTAAAAACCCATGCTTATGATCAAAGTCGTTTAGATCAATTATTACATTCAGCGTTGTTGGGACAGTCGGCATTAAACGCAGATGTAGGCGGTGTATTGTCTTTGTCAGATGCGAAAGGACAACAATTAATGCTGACTATCGTACCTTGTTCTAAATTAAAAAATATGCAGCATCAAAATGCAGGACAACATCAAATTGCGGTATTTCTGACCGATATGCATCAGCACTATGCCTTGTCACAAGCCTATTTGCAGCAAGCTTATCAATTATCTAAACGTGAGTTTGAGTTGTGTGAGTTGTTGTTGAATGGTTATAAGTTAGAAGAAATTGCGGAACATTGCGGGATTACCCTCAGTTCGGTGCGCACTTATTTTAAAAATATTTATGAAAAAACCCAATGCAACTCGCAAATTGAACTTATGCATTTATTAATGGGTTGTACCATTCATTTTGAGCATATTGGTTAAAGCTGCCTAAGTTTGGCTTAGGCAGCTTTTGAATATGTTTAGTTACTACGTTGTAGGGTAACAGAGTCTTCGCCTTGCGGATGCAAGGTTAGGCTTGTTCCTGAGATGCTGTAAGTTGCATTCACTTTACTGCCATCCCAAGAGTCTTGTAAGCCACCGCAATCGTTGGTGTCATATAACACTTCTGTTGCGGCAAGTGTATTGGCTGTCATTGAATATTTGCCATATTCAATACCTGGGTTAGCGCAATCATCATCGCCTTCAGTGTCTAACAAGAAATAGAATCCTGTGTCAAAGAAAGCAAATAAATGAGTTTGATTAAATTGCCAAGTGCCGACTAAACCTGATGATTGTTTGACTTTAGTTAAAATATAAGTGCTATTACTTCCTACATCAGTCAGCACTAAATCTGTACCGTTATAACTTAGGCGGTAATGACCATCATTGTCTGGATGTGAAAGCCCGTAGTCTCCATTAGTATCTACTGAGATCACAGGGCTCAGCGCTGAAGTTAAAGCATTCCAATTTAGTCGTCCTGTTTCGATACCAGACTTCCCTGTTTCATCAGCTACATCTGCTTCACCTAGCGCATAACGTCCGTCTGGTAAAATATGTAATATAACAGCAGTGCTTTCAGTACGCCCAATTTCCCAAGTGCCTGCAATATCTTTATAGAAAGTGGCTTGGAAGTTTTCTGCAGCTTTTTCAGGTGTCACGAGTTGGTCAACTGTGAGGGTTGTTTTGCTAAGCACTTCAGTTGTGAAATCGGTGCTATTTTGTTCAAAAGTTAGATTTACAGTATTGAAGGCTGCTTGAGTCTCTGCACTAATCTCAATCCCATTACTATGGTCGCCATCGCTATCTAAAGATTGTAAAAATACCATTAAGTTGGTACGGGCATTTTCACTTTCAGCCAAATCTAGTGGGGTAATACGTGCTTTAGCTTCAATGGCTTCACCAAGTTGCACATCACCAATAAAGAAGCGAACAGTATCACCCTCAGCATATTCAAACTCACCTTTATCATTGGTGATACCTTCAATACTTTCACCTGAACTCGAAGCTCTGAGATATTTAACCCCAGTTACAGGGCCATCGGTCAGTACACCAATCTGTGTTGCTGAACTCGGTGGCGGATTCTGATTGCTACCAGAATCATTGTCTGACCCGCCACATGCACTGAGTAAACCTGCTAAGGCTAAGCAAATTAACGTTTTTTTCATCATGAATTCCTTGTCATCCAAATTGTTATGTCAGAAGTATAGAAATAAGATGAATCTAGGAGCTATCCCAAAATTGGGAGGGCAAATACAAAAATCTGTGAGAAAAAATGAAGAAAAAACAATATTTTTGTGAAAAAGTATAATTTTTTGATTTTCAGTCACGGAAGATCCACTCGCCTATGTTAATTTGAAGAAAAATATTGCGTGTTTAAGCCCAATCGCCACCAAAAAGTGATCTTGTTCTATGCTGTCAAAATTTTTTATTGAACGTCCAATTTTTGCAGGTGTGCTCGCTATTATGGTGATGGCCGTACTTCACTTAGCGCTGCAATTGGTGTTGCTGGTGGTAGCGAAGTTGGTGGTCGTGTAGGTCTTTCTTATGTATTTGGCGGAAAATAATTAACCCGTTGATACATTTGGATTAAACAAAAAATCCTATTTAGAGTAAAACACTAATCAAGCTTTTTGGTGAGTTTAAGATTTACTTCAGGCATTTCTAGTTTTTCACCTTTATCACCACGAAGCTCAATAAAGTTTTCACCTACAAAGTAAATTCGATTGTCGCCCTCGGCATCAAGTTGAATCATCCCAGGTTGATCTGGCAAAAACTTAAAACTGCCTTTTACTTTATTTTCAGTGTTTGCAGGTTTGCCTAAAAACTCTTGGCTAAGCTCGTAGCTTTTATCGAGTTTGAGTTCAAGCTCAGTTTCAATCCCTTTGCAATCATGGCAAGGCAGAATCCCTTTATATTCACCTGCCCAATCAAGTGCATTTTCGGTGTTATCACCTGTGGCAATCGGACTTTCTGAGGCTGCGTCTGTATTGGCAATGACATTATTATCTGGTGGTGTCGCAGTTTCAGATTCATTGCTGGTTTTTGAACATGCCGTTAAGGTTGCACTGACCATACAGAGAGCGAGCATTAGTTTTTTCATGAGATTTATACACCGTACGTACCCAATATAATGCTAAGCGTGACTATTATTGCGCAAGAAAAATAGCCTATTCCTGTTAACAATTGTGTGTTTGGTTAATGGGTCAAAACTGAAATTTGTTTTTTAATAATTCGTAAATGAAAAAATATTGGTGACTTACCTAAAAGTGAACGCTAAAGGACATTTATATATTAATTGGTGAATAACTGAACAATATAGGCTTTTATAATTATTTTGCGTTGTTAAACTCTGCGGCATAGAAAAAACTGTCGGTGCAAATTGTGTTTGAAAAAACAGCGGAAAAAAGTCTTAACTTAATGGGGTGGCAAATTGATAACCATTGGGATTTAAATATTGACCAATGTGTCATGATTGCAGCGCCACATACCAGTAATTGGGATGCACTTTATGCACGCCTTGCCCTGAAAGCTTTAGGGGTAAATGTTCGTATCACGATTAAAGACAGTTATATGAAATTTCCGTTTGGACCTTTTGTACGTGCTATGGGCGGAATTGGTATTAATCGTCGTCCAAAACAAGATGGTGAAGCACGTCAAAGTATGGTTGAGCTGATGGCTGACTTGTTCAAGCATCATCCAAAATTGGTCATGTTGGTGACGCCAGAAGGGACACGCGCCAAACAAGAGAAGTGGAAAACTGGTTTTTACCATGTTGCTATGCAAGCGGGTGTGCCGATTGCTTTAGCCTATATGGACTATGCGCAGAAAAAGACTGGGGTGGGTAAAATTGTTTATCCTACAGGCGATTATGAAAAAGATATGGCTGAAATCATGGATTTTTACGCGCAAATACATGCCAAATTTCCTGAAAAATTCAGTGTCGATACACGCTATCACTAATCCAACAATCCAAAAAAAAGGACAGCATCGGCTGTCCTTTTTTATGTTTAGATTCTTCTATTTAGATTCTTCTGTTTAGATTTTTATATTGAAATTAATCATTAAAATCGGGATGGATACCGCCCAGATTTTGACATGCCGCCTTATAAATTATGTATTGCTGATCAACTACATCGATGAGCGGGATACGAAATAATTTTTCGCCTTCTTTATAGCTGTCGATATATGACACGACCTTTTGTTTACTTGATGCCAGTTTTTCTTCATGAAAACTTGTAATCGAGCTATGAGTCATATGTGAACTTTCAATATTATTGCATTGAAAATGTGAGAGTAGTTTTTCAGCTTTTTTAATTTCGCTGGACGTGCCAAACATACAGCCGCTAAGCAGAGTTACACCTGCAAGCAGGATGAACTTTTTCATGGTTTTATTTTAAGCAAAATTATGAGGTGCAATATTCTATTAATTTTCGTCAGAAAAATTAATTACTTTTTTACCATTTGGCTAATTTTTATTTAAATGTGAACTGTGTCATTGTTACAAGATGTGAATATCTAACTGAGAAGGGGTTTTTCTAGAATGATTTGGACAAATATCTTTAGGTTTTGAGTCATCAGGTTAAGATACTCATCGTTACCAAAAAGCAGCCTGAAGAAAATAATAGCCCTAACACGATATGCTTAAATTGGCGTTCTGAAATGCGATAAAAAAGTTTGGCACCAAAAATCACTGGAAAAGCCATAATTACCAACAGCACGGCTAAATAGGGCAGATGTTCACGATGGATGATCCCTTGTAGCAGATAGCTGATGAGTGTAACGAGCTGAATGGCTAAATTGAAATGTCGCAAAATATAGCGTTGTTCTGCTTTGGGTGTATTTTTCAGCATGAGCCATGCAGAGGGTAATGCACCACAAAAGCCTCCAAGACCACCCAAGATTCCAGCAATATATCCAATACTAGAATCCGCCCATTTCCCTGATTTTTGGATGAATGAAAATTTAGGATTAAAAAATAAAATTGGGCACCAAAACATTAAAAAAGCGCCCAAAACCAATTTAAATGTATCTGGATTAATGCTGTCTAATAAATACGTACCGAGCGGTACACCTAAAATTCCTGCAATTAAATAGGGATAAATGATTTTTTTATTGATCGGAATGCTTTTGCGTTCTGATGATAATGAGATGAAGTGGCTATAAACTGAAGCGCAGACCACCAAGGGTGCGGCTATTTGTGGGGGGAGTATCCAAACCCAAAATGACATTGCGATAAGGGCGAATGCAAACCCTGTTAATCCTTGTACGAATCCCGCAAAGATGGCACCAAGAATAAAAATCAGCCAAGTCATTAAATTACAGCTTTGAAATACGTGGCGCTATTGTAGTGAATTTTTCTATATAAATGTGGCTGACTGAGCAAATGAAGAAAAATTGGATGTTAAATGATGAATAAAACATGAATGTTTAAATACAGCAGATGTACACAGACTTCCAATTAAATTCATTTCGATAAGTGAAAATGCTCTTCATCAAAGAGGTGAAAATGCTCTTCATCAAAGAGGAGTGCTACACATGCTTAAACAAGTTGCTTTGCTATCTGTGGTTGCAGTTACATTTACAGGGTGTGTCGTGGCGCCATTTGATGATGGCCGATACCATTCGAATCAATATGGCTATGCAAATCAATATGGTTATTCAGGTCAATATGGTGGTTCATACGGTCAGCGCTATGACTCAAGTCAGCGTTATGACCGCTCATATGGTCGAGTGAATAGCCCGCAACATCGACCAAACTCACCACGACCGAATTCGAATAACCGTCCAGACAATATATATAAACCAAATGCGCATAAACCGAATGTACACAATTCTTCATCTCAGCATCCGTCAAATGTGCAGCGTCCAAGCTCAAAGCCTCAGACTTCGGCTAAACCCAATACAAGCAAGCCCCAGCAGCAAAAACCACAGCAACAACGTCCAAAAGTGACGCACGTGGATAAAGTTAAAACCACAGGTGGATTTAACAGCCAGCGTCCACTTCGACCACAGGTTTAATGATTTTCAAGTAATAAAAAAGGACGCATTGGCGTCCTTTTTTATGTGCATCTACATTAAGCCTTTTTATATAAGCCTGCACGCACCGTTCCAGCTTTGGTTTGTTTAATTTGCTGCCAACTGCTCGGGAGTTTTAACTGAGCAAGATCGCGATCAGCTTCGATATAAATTAAACCATTGTCTGCAATGCACGGATCGACCAATTCAGCAAGTTCTTGCCATAAATCAAGACTATAAGGGGGATCTAAGAAAATCAGATCAAATTGATCTTTCAAGTTAGGAATGGCTTGTTGTGCCGTCATGTTTTTGAGTTGCACACGTTGTTTGTTCACCCTTAAGAGTTCTAAATTGTCCATGAGAAACTTCGCTTGGGTGCGATCAGGTTCAATTAAAACGGCTTCTGCTGCACCACGTGAGAGTGCTTCAAACGATAATGCCCCTGAACCTGTACAGAGGTCGAGGACTTTGGCATTTTGAACATCCCACATGAGCCAGTTAAATAATGTCTCGCGGACACGGTCAGGTGTAGGGCGTAAACCGTCAATACTGGCAAAAGGTAATTGACGACGCTTCCATTCACCACCAATGATTCTTAATTGATTTTTCATGAATTATTCCTCATCGGTTGCATGTGCTGCACTGGCAGCACGAGGTGTTGTATTTACACTATTCGGTTGTTGAGTGGCACTGTTGTTCTGCTGAGCTGTTGGGCTCGCATTTGGATCGGCTGATAAAATATTCGAGCCGCTTGGTAATTCACTTGGTTTTAGACCTGCAGTCATAAGACCACCGCTAATTTGATGGCTAGCAGGACGAATTGGATTCTTTTTACGTGTTAATAACCAGTAGTCAAACATCGGTTTCGCAATTTGAGCAGCAGAACCACCGTGACGACCATTTTCCCAAACGACGGCAATGGCAATTTCAGGTTTTTCCGCAGGGGCAAAACCAACAAATAAACCATGGTCAAGCTGACGCTCTGTCAATAAGGACTCGTTATAACGTTTACCTTGGGCAATACTTTTAACCTGTGCGGTCCCTGTTTTACCTGCTATTTGATACATTGGGGTACGAATACCACGACCGGTCCCTGTTTGAACCACATCAATCATGGCATCACGCATTTTGATCCAATCATCTGGCTTACCATTAAATTGAATGCGACCATTCGGGGCGTTATGGACTTTATGGACTTTAGCACCTTTACTTTCACGCAAAACGTGAGGTGTAACATGAGAGCCTTGATTTGCGGTAATGGCTGTCGCCATCGCCAGTTGTAATGGTGTTGCAGTAAATGCACCCTGACCAATACTGACAGAAATAGTTTCACCTTTGAGCCAGTTGGACTTCCGTGTGCGGAGCTTCCATTCAGGATTTGGATATAGCCCCGTACTTTCACTTGGTAAATCTACACCGGTTTTTTCACCGAAGCCAAACTGACGCATCCAAGTATTCATTTTTTCAATGCCCATACGATAGGACAAGACATAGAAATAGGTATCGCAGGAAATGACTTGAGCTTTGTGTAAATTGACTGAGCCATGACCAGTTTTTTTGTGGTCACGGAAACGATGGCTGTCACCCGGAAGCGTGAAATAGCCCGGATCTGAAATGGCAGTACTCCAGTCCACTAGACCATAATGAATACCACCTAGACCAAACATCGGTTTGATCGTTGAACCTGGAGGATAAGCCCCTTGCACAGCACGGTTATATAAAGGCTGATCAAGGCTATCACGTAGTTCAGAATAATCTTTACTGCTAATCCCGGTAACAAATAAGTTGGGGTTAAAACTTGGACTAGAAACGAGAGCAAGGATTTCCCCAGTACGTGGGTCAATCGCAACAATCGCACCACGTCGATCTGCAAGCTGCTCTGAAGCAACCATTTGCAGTCCATAATCTAGGGATAAATATAAGTCATTACCACGAATTGGATCTTTACGACCTAAATGGCGTAACACATTACCAAAGGCATCGGCTTCAACCGACTCATTGCCCGGCATACCATGTAAAAGTTCTTCATATGATTTTTCAACGCCAATTTTACCGATCAGGTTTGAGCCAGCGTATAAATCTTTATCAATCGATTTTAGTTCTTTGTCATTAATACGACCCACGTAGCCAATCACATGGGCAAATAGTTCGCCATGTGGATAGTAGCGAGTCATTTGGGTCTCTATATTGACACCGGGGAATTGATATTTCACCTCACTAAAACGGGCGATTTCATTTTCATTTAAATTCAGTTTAATCGAAACACGTTCAGTCTTTTTAGAGGTTTTAATTCGACTTTTAAAGCGTTCGATATCTTCAGATGTAAGCTCTAATAAGGGTGTTAGGCGCTCTACCGTATCATCGATATCTTCAACATCCGCACGGCTCATGGTTGCTGAGAAAACCGGATAATTATCGGCTAATAACACGCCATTACGGTCATAGATATAACCACGAGAAGGTGCAAGTGGTTGCAGTCGAATTCGGTTTTGATCTGCAGCAGTTGAAAAGGTCTCATAACTCTTGATTTGCAAATATGCATAACGTGCCACAAGCAACAGCATAAAGAAGGAGACAATCCCTATCGAAATCACCACGCGATTACGATAAATCCGCTTTTCTTGCTGGACATTTTTTAAAGGATAATGCTGCTTCATACGCGTTCGACTTAAAGACTGAGAGCTAAAATAACGGAAGAGGCATATTCTAGCGCAACTGACATTTTTTTGATAAATAAAAACGACTCTGCTGTGATTGCAGTCTATATTTTGACTTTGCAGACATGAAAAATATGGGGCTTTGTGTATAACAGTTCATATTATTCTGCTAAAGTCGAAACGTATAAAAAAGGAATATTCCAAAAAATAATACTAAGGAAGTTTGTGAAAACAATGAATAAATTATATCCATTGCTTGCATTTATGATGCTTGGAAGCATCGCACATGCCAATGACAATTCATTTTTACCTGAGGCAAAATTAACAGGTGAGGGTTATCAACCATGGAATGTTGGAGCAGGTTTTACTCAAAAAATTATTCACGTGAATGGTGAGTGGGTAAACCCATATGGCATTGCTTATGCAAAAGCTGGTGTTTTCTTGAACGATGATAAAACACCTGGCGGGCAAGTCGGCTTTCGTTACCCAGTTCATTTCACTGGCAAAGATAAAAATGGTTATTATATCGGAGCTTATGCGGGCCACATCGACTCCAAGAAAGTAGATGGTGAAGATGAAGCGCGTTTAGGTGGTGGTATCGATCTTGCTTATGTGATGTTGAGTGCCGAGCGTATTAGTACGTTTAGTGTAGGCATGGGTGCGGGTGAAAAATTAGAAGACAAATCAGGTAATGTGATTGTGGAAACCGAACCGAGACTACAAATCTCATATACTTTAAGTTTTGGTTTGTAGTGAAAATAATCAACTTTATTTTATAACCGCACTCACTGAATAAAATTAAATATGGAAGTTATGCATGCTTGAGTACGTTAACGAATTGTGGCAAACCTTTTTGCAACGTCCCGATTTTTGGGCTGTGCTGAGTATTATCCCCGTTACCGCATTCGTTACCTGGGCACACGTTTGGATGGCACTGAAAATGGTGTTTTACCCGATTACTTTCTGGGGATTCCATTTAGGTCCATTACCCGTGGGATGGCAGGGGATTGTGCCAAGAAAAGCTGGACGTATTTCTGGCATTATTACGGATAACACATTGTCTAAATTGGGTTCCTTACGCGAGTTTTTGGATGCAATGGATCCTGAGGATATGGCGCGCATCATTGGTGAACAAGTTGGCTTTGAGCTTGAGCATTTGATTGATGAAGTCATGCTAGACCGAAATGCGGTGCTTTGGGAAAACCTACCGTATTCAATTAAACGCCGTATTTATGCCCAAGCACATAAACAGCTGCCAAATACCTTAAAAGAACTCGTGACCGAACTGACCATGAACGTAGAGTCACTTGTTGACATGCGTGAAATGGTGGTGAGTCAAATGGAAGCGGATCGTCTCTTGATGGTGCGGATGTTCCTTAAAGTTGGCCAGAAAGAAATCAACTTTATTTGGCATATCAGTGCCTTGATTGGGATGTTCTTTGGTATCTTCCAGATGATCGTTTGGTTTGTGGTGCCATGGCATTGGACAGTTCCATTTTGGGCAGCAATCTGGGGCTTTTTGACCAACTGGATTGCCATCTGGATGGTATTTAATCCAATAGAGCCGCACCCTGTTAAGTATTTGCAATTATTTGAATTAACTAAAGATCGTAAATTCCCTTGGATTAAACCTGTGATTCCACGTATTGGAACGTACAATGTTCAAGGGGCGTTTATGAAACGCCAAGAAGAAGTTTCAGATGTATTCGCAAGTGTAGTCACAGAAGACCTAATTACGTTAAAATCTATCATGACCGAAATGATGTATGGCGGGAAGAAAGATAAGACTCGTCGCATTGTGAAACGTCATATTAATGAAATTATGGAATCTCCACTGGTTCGTACCTCATTACAGTTGTCTTTAGGTCCAAAAGAGTACGCAAAACTCAAGACAGACTTGATCGATCGCTCAATTGAAATTACGATGGTGCCTGTATGCGACCCTGCGTTTAATGCGAGCCGTGCACAGAAAATCTTTCAAATGTTTAGAGACCGTATTCGTGAGCTAACACCGAAAGAATTTCAAAATCTATTACGTCCTGCATTTCAGGAAGACGAATGGATTTTAATTGTCTTGGGTGGTGTAACCGGTTTTATCGCGGGTACAATACATTTGTTTGTGGCTTTCTTATAATTAGATGCTGGAAGACGATCTGAATCTTGGGTTCAGATCACTACATAGCGTCATATACAATGTTTAAAATGAGGATGTTTTTTTATGCGCATTATATTACTCGGACCACCTGGAGCAGGTAAAGGTACACAAGCTCAGTTGATCTGTAAGCGCTACGATATCCCACAAATTTCAACCGGTGATATGCTCCGTGCTGCGATTCGTGAAGGTACTGAATTAGGTCTACAAGCTAAAAGCGTCATGGACAATGGCGGCCTTGTATCTGATGAGCTTATTATTGGTCTTGTTAAAGAACGCATTGCTCAACCTGACTGTGTCAACGGCTGCATTTTTGACGGTTTCCCACGTACGATTCCACAAGCTGAAGCGCTTGAAAACGAAGGTATCAGCATCGATCACGTAATTGAAATCGATGTACCTGACGAAGAAATCGTTCAACGTTTATCTGGTCGTCGTCAACACCCAGCATCTGGTCGTGTATATCACACCGTTTACAACCCGCCAAAAGTGGAAGGTAAAGATGACGAAACTGGTGAAGATCTTGTTCAACGTCCTGATGACCAAGAAGCAACAATTCGTAAGCGTTTAGGTTCTTACCACGCTGAAACTGAGCAATTGGTTGGTTTCTACCAAGGTCGTGCAGCTTCTGGCGAAAACGCACCGACTTATGACAAATTAAATGGTCTTCGTCCAATCGATCAAGTTCAAACTGATTTGTTCGCGATTTTAGATCAGTCTAAATAATTCAACTTTTTTGAATTTTTGACAATCAAAGAGTCCTACTGCATAGTGGGGCTCTTTTTTTATGTGGCTTTTAGGGCGAATCTGTTATGAAATTTGCTTTGGTTATAATGGTCATCATCGCTGTGGCGGTGTTATTGGGCTTATTATTTGTCAGCTTTAAAATGTTGCGTAAGGTGCAAGTGGAAGAAGCAGAGCAAGCTAAACTGAACCCTAAGCAATATCGCTTACATCCAAAACTGCAGCAAGAGTTTGATAAAAAACAGAAAGAACAAGATAAAAATTAATCATCAATTTGATCAATTGATTCTTACAAATTCCATCTAGCCCGAAATTGAAGAGATTAATCTTCAATTTGGGTGGTTTTAATCGGTCTTAATGCACCAAACTCATACTTATCATTCCAATTACATACATCAGACACGATACATTCATCGCATTTGGGTTTGCGGGCAATACAACAATAGCGTCCATGTAAAATCAGCCAATGATGTGAATCGACGATAAATTCTTTAGGAATCACTTTGACGAGTCGGTGTTCGACTTCCAGAACATTTTTGCCGACAGCCAATCCTGTACGATTACCTAAACGAAAAATATGTGTATCAACGGCCATGGTCGGTTGACCAAAAGCAGTATTCAGCACCACATTTGCAGTTTTACGACCGACACCGGGTAAGGCTTCCAAATCTGCACGATTATTCGGAACGATGCTGTTGTGCTTCTCAATGAGAATCTTGCAGGCTTTAATGACATTTTCCGCTTTTGAGTTATACAGGCCAATGGTCTTGATATATTCCTTCAGTCCGTCAACACCTAACGCATAAATAGCTTCAGGAGTATTTGCTACTGGAAAAAGTTTATCTGTGGCTTTGTTGACACTGACATCTGTGGCCTGAGCAGATAGGGTAACAGCCACTAAAAGTTCAAATGGACTACTATAATTGAGTTCAGTTTTCGGGTTGGGGCGTTGCTCACGTAAGCGTTCAAAAAAAGTTTGAATTTGCTTCTTAGTCATGTTTTTAACAGCCATGATTAAGCCCCTTGCAGTTGTGTTAATTGTTGCGTGAGCGTATGGAGTAACTCACGTTTTTTTGCATCGTCTCGAACACTCAGTTGTTTTTCTAATTTCTTAATTTGTGTACGAATTTTTGCAAGTTCAATGGTGGTTTTTGCATCGAGTTGAACGACTGGCGTAGCAGGTTTTTCCACGACTTCAATGACCGGTACTGAGTCTGTCTGGGTCGAAAATTGGGCAAAAAGTTCCGTATCAATTTCTGCGCGTACAATAGGGCCTTTACGATGAATTCGGCGCTTTTCCTCACGCTGAATATGTGCATAGTAGCGGCGACGTAAATCATTCTGTTCTGCGATTCGAACAGGTTCAGATGGCACTTGATCAAGCTCTTCGACAAGGTCGATACAATCCACTGGACACGGTGGGATGCAGAGTTCGCAGCCCGTACATAAATCCGTCAAGACCGTATGCATCAATTTGCCTGAGCCAATAATGGCATCAACAGGGCAGGCACTGATACATTTGGTACAACCAATGCATTCATCCTCACGAATCACGGCTTTGACCCGTTGCGGGCGCCCATCACTTTGGATGGGCCAAACACTGGCTTCTGCTGTTAAGTGTGGACGATTTAATAACGCTGCTAGTGAATCTGCCACAGGTTGACCACCGGGTATACATTTATTGGCTTCTTCTCCTTCACTGATGGCTTTGGCATAGGGTAAGCAGCCGTCTCGGTGTCCACAAAGTCCACATTGAGTTTGTGGCAATAGGGCATCAATTTGTTGGATGAGGGAAATTTCAGAAGTCATGGGTAGTCGCGAGTACAAATGAAGGCAGAGAAAAACCAAAGAGGACGTTGAATTCTAGCATGTTTCAGTATGAATTGCTGTGCGCAAAAATGGGTCTATAGATGCATCATAAATGAGCAAAATAATTCATTAAAATATTCCTAAAAGTAATAATATTTATAACTAAAATATCTGAGTAATCAATTTAAATCGCTGTTCTTTAAAGAATTTAAAGATTTTTTAAAAAAACTATTGCTGATTAGTTACAAAAGATATTTAATATTTTGCGCCAAAATATATCTTTGATCAAAATTGTGATCAATTTTGATCCATACATCTGCTGAGGATTAAGTGTTGAAATATAACAGCCTTAACGACTTCCTAGACTACGTTAAAACACGTGATGAACATCAACCTGAATTTCTTCAAGCTGTTGAAGAAGTGATGACGAGCCTTTGGCCATTCATCGAAAAGAACCCACAATATGCTGACTACGGTTTGCTAGAACGTCTTGTTGAGCCTGAGCGTGCAATTCAGTTCCGTGTTTCATGGGTAGATGACAAAGGTCAAACTCAAGTTAACCGTGCTTTCCGTGTTCAATACAACTCAGCAATTGGTCCATTCAAAGGTGGTATGCGTTTCCACCCATCAGTGAACCTTTCAATTCTTAAATTCTTAGGTTTTGAACAAACTTTCAAAAATGCTTTAACTACACTTCCTATGGGTGGTGGTAAAGGTGGTTCAGATTTTGACCCTAAAGGTAAATCTGAAGGCGAAATCATGCGTTTCTGCCAAGCATTAATGATCGAATTATACCGTCATCTTGGTTCTAACACTGACATCCCTGCGGGCGACATCGGTGTAGGTGGCCGTGAAGTGGGCTACATGGCTGGTATGATGAAAAAATTAAGCAACGACACAGCATGTGTGTTCACTGGTAAAGGTTTAACTTTCGGTGGTTCACTTGCACGTCCTGAAGCAACTGGTTACGGTACTGTGTATTTCGCTGAGGAAATGCTAAAAACTCGTGGCGATAGCTTTAAAGATAAAGTTGTAACCATTTCGGGTTCTGGTAACGTTGCACAATACGCTGCTGAAAAAGCAATGTACTTGGGTGCGAAAGTGGTTTCACTTTCTGACTCAGCTGGTACTGTATACGTGAAAGATGGTTTCACAACTGAACTTCTTGCTGAAGTAATGGAATTGAAAAACGTTAAGCGTGGCCGTATTTCTGAATTTGCATCTAAGCACGGTTTTGAATATTTAGAAGGTCAACGTCCTTGGTCTATCAAATGTGATATCGCGCTTCCATGTGCAACTCAAAATGAATTAGATGAAGCTGATGCTGAAGCGCTTCTTGCAAATGGCGCAATCTGTGTTGCTGAAGGCGCAAACATGCCATCTACTTTGGCTGCAGTTGAGAAATTCGTTGAAGCGAAAATTCTTTATGCACCAGGTAAAGCATCTAATGCGGGTGGTGTTGCAACTTCTGGTCTTGAAATGTCTCAAAACGCAATTCGTTTGGGTTGGACTTTCGAAGAAGTTGACGAGCGTCTACACGCGATCATGAAAGAAATTCACCGCAACTGCGTGAAATACGGTACTGAAGAAGATGGTACTGTGAACTATGTAAACGGTGCGAACATTGCAGGTTTCGTAAAAGTTGCTGACGCAATGCTTGCTCAAGGCGTTTACTAAGTTCTCCGTAAGTTGAACTGAAAACCGAGGCTCAAGCCTCGGTTTTTTTATGGCTTAATGGTGTGGAATATATTGGATTGTTAATTAGTGCTCATCAGGGTAAGTTGGATTTCGCTATCCATAACACTGAAGTGAAAATTTAAGGGTTGGTCGAGCAAACGTTTAAAAATGAAGCCCTGACCGATGTAACTGTGTGCTGAACTTCAGAGTACTCCCTACATCTCCTATAAAACGCAAAGTATGCTTTTCTACATCATAATTGTGGCCAATGCGATTACAGCCATTAAAAAATGTCATACGGCCATTGTTGAATTTGAGAGTTATTGGGGCGGGTAGAGCCTTATTCTCTACGAGAACCCACGTCTTTTGAGTTAATTGTTCTGCTTCAAAATCACGTAAATCAGCAATTCGCTGTATGCCTTTAAAAATATAGGTCTGTTGATTGCTATTCATCACGATTAATTCAGGCAGGTCATTTTGCTTTTGAAGTAGCTTTAGATTGACATCGCTAAAGCGTTGGCTGAACAGTACATCGTGATTTGAATACTATGCATATCCAATCAGCGTTTGCGGTTGTGTAGATATAAAAAAACCGAGGCGATGACCTCGGTTTTTTATCGGCTGTAACTTACAACGTACCTTTTACGGTTTCACGTTCGACTGACATATCAAAAATATAGGCATATTTTGATTGGTCAGCAGCAGGGTTTTTACGTTCAAAACGTTTTACGCGAATAATTTGGCGTTCTGCAGGAGTGTGCTTAAAGCCTTCAATTTGATCGTAAAATAAAGTCCAGTCTTTATCAACTTGTGTTTTTAGGCCTTTTTCATCGTATTTCACTTCACGTACTTGCAAACAAGTTTGTGGAGCAACGCCTGTACATTGTTTAGTTTCAGGGCTGATTTCAAGGAAAATCGTTTCGCCTTGCGAGTTGTACTGAGTTTCAGGTGTTAATTTTCCAGTGAAAACCAGTTTTTCACCTGTTGCAGAGATAATGGTTAACGTTGGATTTTGTGGATCTGTAGTATTTAAAACAAAAGGTGCTTTACGGTCACTAAAGAGTGAAGATGCAAGTCCTTCTTGTTTCATCGCATTATCAGGACACGCCATCATGGTAGATGCAATGTTGCCTGTTACAAGTGTATTGTGTTCCACTTTCCATTGGGTTGACATGCTATTACAGCTGGTTGAAATACCCAAAGTGCCATTTTCTAAAAAATTTAAAACCAAAGGTTTTGGTGCATTTTCAGTGGAAGTGCTCCATTGATATGAAGCTAAAGTTTTATCAGCATTTTGTTGTTGTAATACGCTCACGGCTAAATCTCCAGCTTTTTGGATATCGCTTGATTGACATGCTGCAAGGGCTAAAGGGAAGAGGACGATCGCTAAATATTTTAATTTCATTACGCTAACTGTTCTAAGTGAATTTCAGCCTGTAGCATAACCCATTCATTTTAAAAAAATATGAATACATTCAGCTCAAATAAGTAGCAAAATGTATCCATAAATAATAATTTGTTAACTTATTAATATAAATTATGAATAAGTCAAGCTATCTCGTTTTATTCACGTTTAATCAAAACGATAAATATCCATACCCAGCGAACCCATACTAAAGCTACTGTGAACAATAGAGAAGCGGGGGCCTGCACCCATCGCAAAGAAGATGGGTGCAAAATGTTCAATGGTCGGATGGTTGCGTTGTACAAACGGGATATTTTGCCAGTCGAGAACTGCATCAAAATCTTGATGAGTGAGCTTATTGACCACAAAATTACGGAATGTAGACGCCCACTCAGGCACGGCTGCTGCACGTCCATCCCAAGCCAATTCACGTAAGTTATGAGTAATACTGCCCGATCCAATCAACAGGATTTGCTTGTCACGTAAAGGTGCAAGCGTTTGTCCAATTTTATAGATCTCTTGCGCAGACATGGTCATCGGCAGTGATATTTCAATTACAGGAATGTCGGCATCAGGATACATATGCAATAACGGCATCCAAACGCCATGATCGCGCGGACGGGTGCTGTTGGCATGTGCAGATAATCCTGCATTGGCAAGCAAATGGAGAATTTCTTCTGCGAGCTCTGGATTACCCGGTGCAGGATAGCGGATATCATAAAGTTCCGCAGGGAAGCCACGGAAGTCATGCCAAGTTTCAGGACGGGCACTTGTACTTACTTCTAGTGCGTTACTTTCCCAATGCGCGGACATGATAATAATGGCTTCTGGTTTTGGAAGATTCAGGCTTAAACGTTCCAACGCGGGACCGACTTGCTCAGGATTGATAGCAAGCATAGGTGAGCCATGGGAAATAAATAAACCTGGAAGTGTTTGTAAATTCATCGTGGTCGCCGTTGGTTGTTTAAAGGAATATGATGATCATGCACTATATTATTCAGCGTAACAATTCGGATAATTTCAACGGTTTGTTTCATTGTTGCAACGCTGTAACTGCTGTATACGCTGGATGTTAGTTCGGATTAACCCGCACGATGGTAAGGGTGATTATGGTTAATACTCATTGCACGGTATAGCTGTTCGATGAGCATGACACGAACCATTGGATGCGGCAAAGTCAGTTTAGACAAAGACCAATGCCATGCTGCAGCTTTGCGTACCGCTTCAGAATGTCCATCTGGCCCACCAATGGCTAAAACCACATCATTGCCTTCAAGCATCCAGCCTTTCATGGTTTCAGCCAGTTTTTCGGTACTGAACTCTCGACCACCGACTTCTAAGGCGATCAACACTTCATTCGATTTCATGGCATTTAAAATGCTGTCACCTTCAATTTGACGGTATTTTAAAATATCGGCTTCAGAGTCGTTCTTGCCACGTTTAGCCATAGGTAATTCAATGATTTGCGTTTGAACAAATGGCTGAATACGTTTGAAATAATCTTCAAAACCCGTCAGAACCCATGCTGGCATTTTTTGACCGATTGTCAGAATACGAATTTTCATACAGCGCCTGAAAGTATACAAAAGAGCATTATAACGGTTCGCTTGAGCTTTGTATGTTCAGACACAATTTGCAATTGAAATCGTGTTCTGCTTGCTGTTTAAATACGCAGCATAAACAGATTAGATCAAAGATGAAAATTGGAATAATAACAATGAAAAAAACATGGCAGGACGGTAAATTATTTTTGCTCAAGCAAGCAGCAATGCTTTCAATTTTTGGATGGTGTTCATTTGCGGCGTATGCCAACAATATTAGAACGGCTGAACCGGATAATTTAAAAGTCTATTTAGAGCAAATTATTGGTAATGAAGCTGAATATCGTAACTATAAGAATATTCAAGAGTTAAACCGGGTGTCTGCTTGGATTCGTGAGCAGATGCGTTTATTTGGTGTGAATTGTCGTTTTCAAACCTATACCGTAAACAGCCAACCATACCGTAATGTGGTCTGTCCCTTAAATGCAGGGCATAGCAACCGAGTGATCATTGGCGCGCACTACGATGTATTTGAGGAGCAGCATGGCGCTGATGACAATGCTTCTGGCGTTGCAGGTGTACTCGAAGCTGCTCGGATTCTTTCGGCTGAAAAAGCGCGATTAAAACAAAATATTGAATTTGTATTTTATACCCTTGAAGAGCCGCCGTATTTTAGAACAGAGTCGATGGGCAGTTTTATCCATGCAAAATCGGTAGCAAAGGAAAAGGATAAAATTTCAGGTGTATATATTCTGGAAATGATTGGTTATTTTGATCCCAAAGTCACCCAAGAATATCCAGTTGGACTGAAATGGATTTATCCATCGCATACAAATTTTATTGCATCGGTGGGGAATATTCAGTCTCGTGACTTAACTTCATCGTATTGTGCGGCGATGGAGTCTTTGAAGCAACTACAATGTGAGCGCTTGATTTCACCTTCATTTATTCAGGGTGTGGATTTTTCAGACCATATGAATTATTGGCAATTTGATATGCCAGCGATGATGATCACTGATACGGCATTTTATCGTAATAAGCACTATCACACCGAGCAAGATACCTTGGATAAATTAAACTTAGACAAAATGGCTCAAGTGATCGATGGTTTGGTGAAAACCATCTTAAATTTGAAATAGCATGTCTTTAAAAACATGACATAAAAAACGCAGCCCCGAAAGCCTGTGGACTGCGATAAAAGGTCATCTACCTGGAGATGTAGATGACCATCTTGTTCCAATGATCATCACGCTTTTAGACGTGATTGGAACCAATAAAGAAACATACAGCGCGTATATCTCTCTACTATATATGTGGGATAGAGGGCGATATTTCAAGTAATAGCATTCAAATTTTGTAAGACTTTCTAATTGGCTATTCTTGATCTTGATGTCGAATTTGAAATAGTTATCCAATCCATAGTTGTAGCTGTTGTCTTGAATCTAGTGGTTGTGAAGAATTTGAATGAAAAGTTTCGAATATTTAGTATGAAATAATGGATATAAAAAAGCCCTGTCGAAACAGGGCTTTTTTATTACGAGTTGCTAGCGCTTAGTGACGAGCAGCTTTGCCACCTTCAGTTGCTTTGACAATCGGTGTCTTTGCAAGAGGTTTAGGCATATCAACCAAGGCTAGTGGTAAAATCTCATCAATCGATTTCACTGGTTTAATTTCTAGACCTTCTTTGACATTGTCTGGAATCTCAGCCAAGTCACGAACGTTGTCTTGTGGGATAAAGACAAGCTTAATGCCACCACGGTGAGCAGCGAGAAGTTTCTCTTTTAAACCACCAATGCGCATTGCACGGCCACCCAGACTGGTTTCACCAGTCATTGCGATATCTGGACGAATTGCAATGCCTGTAAAAGCTGAAACAAGAGCGGTAGTTAGGGCTAAACCAGCAGATGGACCATCTTTCGGTGTTGCACCTTCTGGTAAATGCACGTGTACATCTGTTTCTTCAAAGCGAATCGCTTCAATACCTAGTTCATCTGCACGGGTACGTACAACGGTCATCGCTGTTGTGATCGATTCTTTCATGACATCGCCAAGAGAACCGGTGGTAATGAACTTGCCTTTACCTTTCACTGCTGCAACTTCAATTGTTAGTAGTTCACCACCAACAGATGTCCAAGCCAAGCCGTTTACACGACCCACTTCAGCTTCTTCTTCGGCCATACCGAAGTCGAATTTGTGTGGACCTAAGTAGTCAGGAAGATTTTTCGAATTCACTTCAATTTGAAGATTTTTCGCTTTCTTACTCACCGCTTCTTTTACCACTTTACGCGCAATTTTCGACACTTCACGCTCTAAGCTACGCACACCGGCTTCACGTGTATAACGTTGTACGATATCGCGGATGGCTTCTTCGTGAACGGTTAATTCTTTCGCACGTAGACCATTGTTCTTGATGGCTTTTGGAACAAGGTAACGTTCAGCAATATTCACTTTTTCATCTTCGGTGTAACCCGGTAGACGAATCACTTCCATACGGTCAAGCAAAGCTTCTGGAATATTCATGCTGTTTGCAGTACAGATGAACATCACTTCAGAAAGGTCTAGATCAAGATCTAAGTAGTGATCATTGAACTTGCTGTTTTGTGATGGATCTAGGACTTCAAGCAATGCTGAAGCAGGGTCGCCACGATAGTCTTGCGCCATTTTGTCAATTTCATCGAGTAAGAACAGTGGGTTCTTTACTCCAACTTTAGTCAAAGACTGCACAATTTTACCCGGCATCGCACCGATATATGTACGACGGTGACCACGGATTTCAGCTTCGTCGCGCACGCCGCCAAGCGCCATACGGACAAATTCACGACCAGTTGCTTTGGCAACAGATTCACCGAGTGAAGTTTTACCTACACCTGGGGGACCAACTAAGCAAAGAATTGGACCGCGAAGTTTTTTCACACGTGATTGAACAGCAAGGTATTCCACAATGCGGTCTTTCACGTCGTCTAAACCATAGTGATCGGCATCAAGAATGTCTTGAGCTTTCGCAAGGTTAATGCTGACTTTGCTGGCTTTGTTCCAAGGCGTATCTAAAATAACTTCTAGATAGTTACGCACGACAGCAGCTTCGCTCGAAGCAGGTTGCATTGCTTTTAGCTTACGGAACTCATTTTCAGCTTTTTTACGTACATGTTCAGGTAAATCGGCTTCAGTTAGACGTTTTTCAATTTCTGCAACGTCATCCTCACCACCGCCATTCATATCAGAAAGTTCGCGTTGAATGACCTTCATTTTTTCATTTAAGAAGTATTCACGCTGATTCTTTTCCATTTGGCGTTTCACAGAATCATGTAAGGTTTGCTCAATTTGCTGCTCTTCTGACTGTTGTAATAAATACGTCATGAGCTCAGCTAAATGTGCTTCAAATTCATCATGCTCTAAGAATTTTTGTTTTACATCAATATTCAAAGGCACGCGTGTTGCTACAAAGAATAATAATTGTAGCAAATCATCAATTTTATTGGCTGCTGCAATCAATTCACGTGCGTTACGCAATTTTGCTTCTGCATATTGAGCAAATAAGGTGCGTAATTCTTCCACACGATTATTCTGAGTTTCTGAGTCAACAGAAACCGTCATTGGGCTTAATGAATGCTCGGCAGTCAGGTAATCATCGGCATCGATAATTTTTTCTAACTTGGCACGATATAAGCCTTCAATCAGTACTTTTATACAGTTTTCATCATTCTCATGATTCACAACTTGCACAATCTTCGCGACAGTACCGTATTGATATAAATTGTCGTGATCAATTTCTTCTGTAAGCGAATCTTTTTGTGCAACTACGAATACAAGATTGTCACTGTCACGTGCGACATTGACTGCATTGATCGACTTTTCACGACCCACAAACAGTGCAATTTGCATGTGAGGATATACAACCACATCTCGTAGCGCTAAGAGCGGTAATACGCTCGGAATTGTAGTTTCCAAGCTTTCTTCATTCATAATAATCTCAGACATGGGCACTCCTAATGAGTGACAACGGTGTTGCCATGTTTTTTATAGTGATGTGTATTTTTTAAATTACAAGGGTCATGCCAATTAAAATGTATAAAAAATGACTAAATATGTGATTTTTAAGTGTAACTCAGTGTCAAGAATACCAAATTAACGTTTGAAACTTAAAGTTTGAGATGGGCTAATAAAGCCATCTAGCGGTTGATCCCATGCCTCTCGGACCAAGGAGTCTTGAATGAGTTGAAAATCATGACCAAGTCCTAAACGGTAGGGGGTAGAGTGAGCTGTTGCTAATGTTTTATCGTAGAAGCCACCCCCCATACCAATACGTGTGCCGTACTTATCGCAAGCTAGCAAGGGCATGATTAAAAGGTCAAGATGAGAAACATGCTTCCCACGGCTTGCCATGGGTTCTTTCATACCAAGTGGGTGATGAGAAAAACGTTTATTAATGTATTGATGACGTGAGATTTCAACCCAAACCAGTTGCTGATTCATGTTGCAAATCATGGGTAAATACACGTGTTTTTGATGCGAAAAACAGTAGTGGATAAGCTTTTGAGTGTGAATTTCACCAAATGCATGTAAATAAACGCCTATATGCTGACTGCGCTTAAAATAACTGAGTCTGATTAAACGCTGTAGGACTTGTTGTTCAGCTTGTCGTTGCTCCCATAGGTTTAGGTTACGACGCTGCTTACGGAGTTGTTTACGAAGGCTGGTGGTGCTCAAAGTCATGATTCATTTCAAAGTAGCACAAAATTCTCAAAGGCATTTTAACGCGTTCAAGCTTAAAAGTCCGAAGAAATAGATTTTATCTTTTTTATATAAAGCGTTCCTTAAAACACTAGTCGGCTTAAGGAACGCGGACTTATTTAAGGCTTTTTAATACCAAGAATTTGGACGTCAACACGACGATCTGCTTGTAAGCAAGCTTTTAAGGTATTTCGATCTTGAACATCAAAACAACCATTGGTTACAGGCTGAGTTTCACCTGCTGAAGCGAAACTTAATTTGTTTCCAGCAATCCCTTGGTTCATTAAGTAATTTTTGACAGTCTGTGCACGTTGCAATGCAAGTTGCTGATTATATTGTTCACTGCCTAAACGGTCGGTATGGCCGGTAAGCTTAATCATATCAATCACGTGCATATTGGTTATTAAGTTTAGTTGCTAGTTCATTCAAGCTTGATTTACCTGCAGGAAGTAAATCATTTAGTTTGCCACCATTAAATTTAAATAAAGAATCGGCAGCTAAATTTATATTATCTAAACTAGGTTCAATTGGTTTTATCACATTATTTAGAGCATTTTCTCTAATCGGGCAATTATTAATCGTAGTGCCATCATTATTTAATATAATAGGTTTGCCATTATTATCAACTGTAAGTAATAAGTTATTCAAAAGTGACTTTTCGTTTACACAATAGCTAACTGAATAATTTTTACAATGAGTTGTACAATTTTTCACCTTAAATTGGTATTCGCCTTCTTTTAAATAAAAATCAGCAGAATTATTAATATAAAAATCACCCGCTTTAAATTCATCTATATAGAGTTTAGTTGCACATTTTTGGTTCTTAGCTTGATCATCTGCGCATAATTTTTCATCACGTTGCACATGTATTTTGTATGCATCAATCATATTGTTTTGAAACAATAAATTATCTGGTTTTGCATATTTATTTACGCCAGGAAAAGTTGAACATGCGACAACTGAGCGTCCACAAGTTGAAGTGACTGTGACACCGAATGGTGACATCGTACAGACTTACCCTGATGACACTGATCCATCCACAATTACGCCTGACCAAATTACGGTTAAAGATCCAAATGGCAAAGACATCGTGGTTGAGTTTGGTACACCTGAGACTCAACCAGACGGTTCAATTACGGTAACGGGTAAAGTGCCAGAGGACGTTGAAGGCAAAGTTACGGTTAATGTACCAGAAGGTTCATATGAAGACACTTCGGGTAACCTGGGTCTACCAGGTACAGGCAACGAAAACATCAATATGGTTCCGCTTGTAGCAGAAGTGACGATTACACCAGATGGTAAGATTACTGTAACTTATCCTGATGATGTTGATCCATCGACGATTACAGAAGATAAAATCGTTGTTGAAGGTCCAAATGGTCCAATCGAAGTACCATTTACGCCGCCAGTGGAACAACCTGACGGCTCTTATATTGTGACTGGTGAAGTACCTCCAGGTGTTGATGGTAACGTTACAGTAACTGTCCCTACAGATAGCTATGAAGATGAATCAGGTAATCCGGGTGAGGAAGTAGATAAAACTGTCCCAGTGGACAATATCGCTCTTGAAGTTGAGACAACCCAAGTGGTTACGATAGAAGATCAAAGTGTGACATTAACATGGGCGCATTTTGGTATTTCAGATGCAAATACAGCAAATGATCAGCTTGTTATTACGGTAACAAATCTGCCAAAAGACGGTGTATTGACAATCGTAGATGCTGCTGGGAATAAAACACCAATCATCGCGGGTCAAACACTATCTTATGCTGATATTAATGCCGGAAAAGTTGTATTTGCACCAGATGCTAACGAAGCTTCAGCAACTGACGGCGGAGTATATGCAGGCCTAGAATTTAATGTTTCTGATGGTAAACATGTGACTTCAGGTGAATTGGAAATTGTTGTTGATGCAGTTGCAGATAAGCCTTCTTTAACATTAGATTTATTAGATTGGAGCCCAACGGCTGTTAATTTAAATATTCAAACTTGGAATAATCTTAAAACTGTTACTGTTGATGGAAAATTTTATAATTTATTGCAAGGTAATGGTAATGGCATGCCAGCAGATACCTTGAGAACGGTTTTTGAATACTTAACCAGTTCGAAAAATACAACTCTTCCACCTGCAAGCACTAGTGAAACTACAAGTTTGGTTGAACCGTACCGGGTTTGTCGGAGACATTTTTATTTAAGTTAGGCCACGTGACCTAACGGGTTAATCTTATCATAGTACATTGCTTCAAACTCAAAAGGCGATACATAACCCAATGCGCTGTGTACA
>NZ_VOZT01000033.1:0-38240 GCF_013419625.1 Acinetobacter sp. YH12070
CCATACTGGCAGGGCTTTCAATACTATTGAACACTCTTCAGTTGTTGTCAGAGTATTCGTCTGATGAGCTGAATGCGATTGCTCAGATCGCATTCAATTTATAAAAAATGTGTAGATACCTATGCCCTTTAGGAGAGGGTTAGGGAGAGGTTTTTGAGCTAAGCTGATGTATTCAAAAAAGAATCCCTTCTAACCTCCCTTTATTAAAGGAATGAATAAAAAAAAGCGCCATCAGGCGCTTTTTTTTAATTTCAAAATTTAGCGTTTTACGACAATCGAGTCGATACTGCTATGACGTAAAGTTTGCTGTGCAATCACAGCAGCTTCTTGTGAATCATAGGGGCCAGACACAACGCGATACCAAACTTTGCCGTTTTCATTACTTTGAATCACATCGGCAGATAAACCGTTCAAAATAATTTCAGCACGTCGTGCATCGGCTTGATCAGGATCATCATAACTGCGCACTTGCAGAATATAACTTGCAGCAACAGGCGCAGTTTCTGTGGTTTCTAGTCCAAGCTCTGTGGTTTCAACTGGCTTTTGTTCTGGTGCATCAACAATCACCACCGTTTCTTTATTTTCGGTTTCTGGAACAGCTTGTTCAGGAATTGGCGTCACTTGTTGCTGAGGCAATAGGTCGTAGAAACGATAGTCTTTATTGGTTTCTTCTTGGTAGTGTTCAGAGGTAATTTGACCTTTCGGTTTTACCGGCTCCCATGGTTTCCATAACATCAAGGCCACCAAGAAACTCAACACGATTAAAATGATCACAAGTGTACCTAACCATGCAGGAATCAATGGTTTTTTAGGCTGATTTGGCCGCTCTGATACACCGCGTTGCGTTTTTCCAAACACGAGGAAACCTCTTTAATTGTAATTGTTACGAACCTAGTAGGAACTGACCCAAAACCAAGTTCTGATTATTATATATTACATGACTGTCATGCTGTTTATGTTTAATTTTCACAATTTCAACATCTTCAAGTTTTCATTAAAAGATGACTGAATATCCATGAAAATACAGGCTCATAAAGAGCCTGTATAGGCGTCAATGTATATGGTTCATACATGGACGGATTCTAACGTATACTAAGAATGGCTTACATTGATTCAGGCGCACTCACACCCAATAATTCAAGACCATTGCGTAAAACTTGCTGTACGTTTACAGACAGTAATAAGCGAGCTTGAGTCAGTTCTGCATCATCACCCAAGACTTTATTTTCGTTGTACCAACCATGGAACAACGCCGCTAATTCTTTCAAGTAGTTACCCACTTGGTGTGGTTCATAGCTGTTTGCTGCACGAACCACAATTTCAGGGTAAGCCGCAAGTTTAGCAAGAACTTCAGTTTCAGCTTCTAACTCAAGTTTAGCTGCAAATTGACGTGCAGCTTCAGCAGAGAATTGAACGTCTGTCGCAGCCGCTTTTTCGAGCATACGGCAGATACGTGCGTGTGCGTATTGGATGTAGTACACCGCATTGTCTTTACTTTGAGACACAGCAAGGTCTAAGTCGAAGTCAATGTGTTGTTCTGATTTACGCATGACGTAGTAGAAACGAGCAGCATCGTTGCCCACTTCTTTACGTAAGTCACGTAAAGTCACGAATTGACCTGAACGAGATGACATTTGAACCATCTCGCCGCCACGCCATAGGCTCACAAATTGAACCAAAAGTACGGTCAATTTTTTAGAATCATAGCCAAGCGCATCAATCGCTGCTTTCACACGTGCAATATAACCGTGGTGGTCTGAACCCCAAATATCAATGATATCGGTATAGCCGCGTTGTAGTTTATTTAAGTGATAAGCAATGTCGGATGCGAAGTATGTAGTTTGACCATTACGACGTTTCACAACACGGTCTTTTTCATCACCAAAATCAGTTGATTTGAACCAGATGTTGCCATCTTTTTCGTATAAGAAACCACGTTGATCGAGCATTTGTAATGCTTCATCAATTTTTTCAGTCAAGGTTGCTTCGCTGAACCATTGATTGAAAGTCACGCCAAATTCACCGAGGTCATCTTTAATGTCATCGAGAATGGCTTTCAGCGCAGCTTGATGGAACACACGGTAACCCGCAGCCAAATGGTTTTGTGAATTATGAATCAAACCATCAATGTGTTTTTCTTTATCGCCTGAAACAACGACTTTATTGCCTTCGCTATCGAGTTCAGTAGCATATTGCACATCTTCAGGAACATCTTTGTAGATGTCGGCAACAGGGCGTACATAAGCATCGCCATCTTTGTCGATAATGCTTTGTGCGATTTCTTTAACGTAGTCGCCTTGATATGCATTTTTAGGGAAGACCAGTTGTTGACCGGTCAATTCTAAATAACGCAAGTAAGTTGATGTCGCCAAGATATCCATTTGACGGCCAGCATCGTTGACATAGTATTCACGGTCAACTTTGGCACCTGTTGCTTCAAGAAGATTGGCAACGGTCATACCGTAAGCTGCGCCACGACCATGACCAACGTGTAGGCTAGACGTTGGGTTAGCTGAAACGAATTCCACTTGAACACGTTTTTCAGCATTGGCCTGTGTGCGACCGAACTGATCTTTCTGAGCTTGAATTTGGTCTAAGACAGCAAAACGTTGGTCAGCATTTAAAAAGAAGTTAATAAAGCCAGGACCTGCAATTTCTGCTTTGCTGATATCTGCGACTTCTGGAAGATTTGCCAGAATTTTTTCGGCTAAATCACGCGGCTTCATACCTGCAGCTTTAGAGGCAATCATGGCAATGTTTGACGCAAAGTCACCGTGGCTTCGGTCTTTGGTTCGGGTCAAATTGCTAGTATTGTTCCAGTCATTTGGGAGTACACCTTCAGCTTGAAGGGATTGCACTGCATGATCGAGCGCTGCTTGTATTGCCGTATTCATAATCAGTCGAAAAATAAATGTCGCAGAAAAACGGTAAATATAGCAAATTTCAGGCTCTTTAGGTGAACCCATTTGTTGCGAATAAAAAATATTCGATAAAAGTGAAGCATTGCTTATATCGAAGTAAAACGATATAAGTGGTTTAGCGATTCAGGATCACTGCTCGAGTATATGGACATGTCACAACCCACCCCTAAAATTTTTGGCAATGTGCCGAAGTTAGCTGCACGTTGGGCGCTGATTATCGTGCCGTTTATTTTGTCCTGTCTCATGAGCGGCATTATTTCGTTTATTAATATGCTCAGAAATTTAGGTTGGTTTGAGGGTTTTCTTACCCTATGGCTGCATAATTGGATGATTTCTTGGGCAATTGCTTTTCCCATTGTGCTGATTTTATTGCCGTTTGTTCGAAAATTTACAGGCCTGTTGGTCGATATGTCTGGGCCGCAGCCACCTGCAAAATAAGCCTGCATGTAAGTCACAGCTGAGTCAAACGGTGACTTACTGCATTTCGCCCCGAATATTTATAGGCTATCGCGACAACTTACGGCTTTAGAAAGTAACTCGGCTTTGTTGTTTTGGAAGGTATAGAGTTTTGAGGCATTAAACACTTTGATGACTTTGGCTTGAGCGATAGTGGTTTTAAAGCTTTGGAACTTTTGCTGATTGGCGGTCTCAAACGGATTTCCAAAGTTTTTATTGTCGAGCAAAATTTGAATTTGCCCCACATTCGTGTCATGTGCTTTTAGGATGTCTTGGCCATCCGCATTGCTTAAACTGAACGTTGGGCGCTGCGTGCTGATTTTGCAATTCAATTTGAGGCTCAAGGTGAAATTATCTGCCGATTTATTTTTGAGGGTAGATGTACCTTGTTGATCATTTTCAATATAGACCCACTGATTTTTCGGCATATTGGTCAGTAGAGTTTCTAACTGTTGTTGGGTACTTTTGCTGATATCGACTGTGCCTTTTTTATCGATTTCAAGGGCTTTTTCTTTACCGAGCATGCCCATCACTTTGTTGCTGACTGTACTGCTGGTTTTGGAAATGGTCTGGCAAGCGCTTAAGCTACTGATAATCAGAATGAAAGGTAGGGTATAGATGGCAGGTAAATGCATAGATTTTATTGTTCTATTAAATTTTCAGATCGACAAAGTTTAACGGTTCTACGCATAAAGCTCAAACCTACGACCTATCTCCTGTGAGAAGGACTGTAGCGGGCGGCTAAAGCAGCCATTCTACACAGGCACGAATAATCCCCAGTGCAAGGCCAATAAAACCGCCGACCACGACACCATTGACTCGAATCATATGTAGATCGCCACCGACTTCGTTTTCGATCTTATCGATCATTTCACGTGAGTCCCATTCGTGTATACGCTCACTGATAAACCGAATGACTTTTTCGCTATATTGATCGGAGAGATTGATGGCAATATCACTCATTTTTTCATTCAGCAATTGGCGTACAGCGACATTAGAGACAATATTTTCGCCCACTTGTTGAATGGCGACACGTAGGTTTTGTGCAATCCCAGAGTCGGGTTTTTCTAAATCAGAACGAATCGCGTCGCATAAAATCACCACTGCGCCACTGATAAAATTCAACATTTGTGGACTATCGAGCATGGCATCTTTGGTGCTGTTCAGGCGTTGGCTGGCAACACTCTGATTGTCCGCCAGTTGCTGCATAAGCTGCTGTGCCATGTCTTCGATTTTACGGCGCCACGGATGTTCATGGTCAGCAAGCATGGACTCGACACGACTGACCAGTGAATCAATGGTGCGCTGCTGTACATCAATACCAATCCAGCTCGCACCTTTGGCGAGCTTCCAAACACCAAGTTCTTTAAACAATTGACGAGATAAATCACGAGTTTGTTCAGGATGCTGTAGCATCCAATCATGGGCTAAATCCAGTCCACGTTGCAGGACGTCTTGATGGAAGTCATTTTCTAAAACTGCTCGCAGCATTTCACTGGCTAGATGGTTGACTTGCGTATTGCGCACCCATTGCACGCTGTTATTTTGGATAAAGCGTCCAATTTGTTCCTGACCGACAAATTCGAAAATTTTCGGTACCGTTTGCTGAATGACTTGGGTCACTTGAGCATTATTGTGCGGATTGGCCAACCATTTCCCGACGGCAAGAGAGAGATCCGTCTCCGCTAAGCTTTTTTCAACCACTTGTGGTGAAAGAAAATTCTCCTGAACAAAGCGGCCCATTGACTCGGCAATGCGTGCTTTATTACGAGGAATAATTTCTGTGTGGTCACGTAAAAATTTAGGAATCGGAATCCGACCAAAGGGATTGCGAAATAAAACGGTTATCGCATACCAGTCTGCCAAACCACCAACCACGCCAGCTTCTGCTGAAAGCATCAAAATATGAATGAGCCAGACGTATTCGGGCAGCAATTTAGCTGCGATCATCAATGCAATCCACGCCAGCACAGCCACCACCAAAGCAATGGTGGCAAAGCGTTTACTGCGTTGCAGACTGGGTGAAACAGCGGGCTGTTCAATTGGGTTCATCAATGATCGGGTCTCTATGGGTTGACTTATTTGGTGTCAGGCTCAGCGGCTACAGGCAAAGGATTTCCTTGGCTGTCTAAACCATATTTAGCCCCGAGTGACTGCAAAATCAAGCGAGCATCAAAGGCATCCTGAGGGGCTTTGGCACGATCTTTATAGCAAGTAATACTGTAGGAAACTTGAGTTGGATCGAGTGTGACCACCTGTGGAACGTCATAAAACGGGCCTGGCCAAAAGCCGGGATGGCGACGGTAATAGCCATATGGATAAGGCATAGGGTCTGGGTAAATCACTGCTTGGCGCGGCGGTTTTTGACTCCGGTTACTCGGGTCATCCATGACTTTAAAATATTGAAAGCCATTGTCTAGGGTGGTTTGAGCAGCTTTAACCAAGGTGATTTCTTCGGCAGTGCCATAGCTCATATTGGGTCTAGCTTGGAAGCTAATCCGATAGCTTTGAGCATTTAATGGCGTTGCAGTATAACGACCCAATTGTTCGAAGGTTAAAGGCTTCGATGGGGTGCTTGCACAGCCGGTGAAGCCCAGTGCTGCGGTCATGGCTGCTGCGATAATGAGTTTGTTCATGCGCATACTCCTGTTCAGTCGGTTCTTGGCAAGGGGAGATACTGGCCAAAAGCCGTCAATTAAAAGCTAGAATTGGGCTGGGTTAAAAATTCCAATTCCACTGCTGTGGATGTTCTGCCCAATACCGCATTGCGATGCGGGTAACGTCCAAATCGATCGATAATCACTTTATGCTTTTTTTCAAATTCTAAGTTGATCGGATTGCCCAGTTGCTCAAATAATTTTAACGCGCTTTGATGAATTTTTGTCGATTCGCTATGCATAAAGGGCATATATAAAAATGAGCGCTGTTCAGGTCTTAATTGTAGATCTAAACCCTGCGCGATGGCTTCTTGGGCAAGCGCCAAAGCCAGTGCATCTTGGGCAAAAGCCAAGCCAGAATCACGGAATAAATTTCGAGAAAATTGATCTAAAACAATAATTTCAGCCAAGCGACCTTCGGCTGTGGTGCGCCATTGCCACAGTTCTGCTTGACTGGCCGCTTGATGGATGTCTTTAAACTTTTTTTCGATTAAAACATCAAAATTATTGCTTTTAGCGAACCAATTAGGCTGATTTTCTGGGTTAAACCAAAATTCGAGAATATCTTGATAATTCATAAGTTTTAAGCATTATTAGCATATATTTGTTTATAAAATCACAAATTTCAAATGTCATATAGAGTAAGTTTGTGATAAAAAATTGCCAAAATAAAATCACGGTTTGTCTCAAAACTATACAGTGGGTCATTTGCCCACTTCAAATCGCGTTATACTGATATAAACTGATGATTTTATTTTAGTAGTTTCTTCCATTTAAGCGAGATAGCAATGAGTCAACCCGAATCGACCTCTCAAGACATTTTACCGACTTGGGTAGATTCTTCGCTGATTAAAGGAATGTTGCGCGGTATTGAGCGTGAAAGCTTACGTATGCAAAGCAACGGTTTCTTGTCTCAGGCCGACCATCCCCAAGCCTTGGGTGCGGCTTTGACTCATCCGCATATTACGACAGACTATTCTGAAGCTTTAATGGAATTTATCACACCGCCAAAAGAAACCATTACCGAGGCGTTGAATTATCTGCAAGATATTCATGCTGTTGCGCATACGCATTTAGAACATGGTGAAAAACTTTGGCCGTTGTCGATGCCATGCATGTTGGATAAAGACGAAGACAGTATTCGTTTAGCGCAATATGGCAGCTCGAATATTGGGCGCTTTAAAACCTTGTACCGTCGTGGTTTAGGGGTGCGTTATGGTCGCCGGATGCAGACCATTTCAGGGGTGCATTATAATTTATCCTTCCCAGATCATTTCTTTGAAGCACTACAACAGCACGAAACTGACGATGCCCTCAAAGCATTGAGCTTACAGGATTATCGTAGTCATCGTTATTTTGGCCTGATCCGTAATTTTATCCGTTTAACGCCATTGGTGATGTTTTTGGTTGGGGCGAGCCCGTCGGTGTGTAAATGTTTTATGACCGGACGTGAACATCAGCTGTTACCACTCTTAAAAGGCACGTTATTTTTACCTTATGCAACGGCGCTGCGTATGGGAAATTTTGGCTATCAGAATTCAGCACAAAAACAGTTAGGGATTCACTACAACGACATTCAGGCATATTTGGAAGGTTTGCAAAAAGCGGTGCATACCCCGTATGCCGCATTTAGTCATTTAGGTTTAAATGATGAACAGGGTGAACCGATTCAAATTAATGACCACGTGTTGCAAATTGAAAATGAATACTACAGTTTGGTTCGTCCGAAACAAGTGCCACAGGATGGTGAAACACCATCTGAAGCCCTGCAAAATCGTGGTGTGGGTTATGTAGAATTACGCGCAGTAGACGTCAATCCTTATAGCCCAATTGGGATCAATGAAGACACGGCAGGCTTGCTCGAAGTGGTGGCTTTATACTGTTTATTGCAAGACAGCCCAGCATTGTTAGATGCCGAACAAAATGAAATTGAGAAAAATCAGGCTGAAGTAGTAAACCGTGGCCGTGCGCCAAACGCAGTGATTTTACAGCAAGGCCAAGCGATTCCAATTGAAACATGGTGTCGTACACATGTTGCAGCGATGCAACCGTTGGCTGAATTGCTGGATGATTCTTACAATACAGATATTTACACTCAGGCAATGGCTGTGATGCAATCACGCATCGATGAAGTCGATGAAACATTGTCGGCACGTATGATTAGCGATACTTTAGAACAAGGTGGAACTTGGGGCTTTGGTAGCTTTATGGCCTTACAACATGCTGAAGTGTATGAGCAGCATGTTTTGAGCCCTGAAACTGCAGCATATTTTGCACAAGCTGCTGAGCAGTCTTTAGAAAAACAGGCTCAACTTGAGCAAGACTGCACCTTGAGTTTTGAAGAATATTTGAAAAACTTTAGATAAAAAATTTTAAGAGGATTTACCATGAAATGGAGTTTCCGCTTCGTGAGTGGTTTGTTGTTTTTAGCCAGCGTGATCGGTATGTCTTTTGCGCTGTTTTTAGAACATGTACAAGGCTTAGAACCTTGTCCATTATGCGTATTCCAACGTATTGGTTTGATTGGACTCGGCATCATTTCATTGATTGCGTTGATTCACAATCCAGCATCGAATTGGGGTAAACGCATTTACGCATTGTTGGGGATACTATCAATTCTTTGGTCTGCTGGGGTGGCTGCGCGTCATATTTGGCTGCAAAACTTACCGCCAGACAAAGTACCTAGCTGTGGCCCAGGACTGGATTATTGGGTAGAAACGCTGCCGTTAAAATCAGTCTTTGAACAAGTACTAACCGGCTCTGGTGAATGTGCCAAAGTGGATTGGACGTTCTTGGGACAATCATTACCGGTTTGGTCATTGGTGTTTTTTGCGGTCTTAACTTTGCTCAGTCTTTGGCAGTTAATACGTAAATACCCAAGCAAACCCGTGCCACGTTTACGTGATAAATTTTAATTCAGTGATACATAAAAAAAGCCCTCAGTTGAGGGCTTTTTTTACGAGTCTGAATGGGGGATGTTTACCTTAGGTCAGGGCAATGCCTTCCATACTTTCCAAGTCCATCATAAATTCATAGATATGATCACAAGCTTTATCGTCATTATTTGGATAGAACCAATGCACGATTTGTTCGGCCACTTGTGGATGATGCTGAATTTCGAAATGGTTCAGGCCATAAAAAATTGCTTTATGTGAATCTGGCACTTTCAGTTGATACCGTGCATTTGGATGTTCCCCCAACGCACTTTTCACACTGACCAAGTAATCTCCAATCACATGTCGCGTTTTATTGCGACGATGTTCATATTCAATGGTCCCTGCCACGAGGTAGGTATTGATATGTGATGGAATCGGGGCAGGTTTACGGTTGTCATCCATGAGCCCAATGCGGACATCATTATGTTCCCAATCGTCATCACGCACGCTGCCATAGCGCAAATCTAAAATGCCGTTACTACGAATATTCACCACGTGCCCCACGATTTTGACCACGGGGAAACGCCCCAATTGATCTTGCAGATGAAATCCGACACGTTCAAGCACAGCACCATGATGTGGTGAGCCCAAGCAGACTAGATTTTCGACTTGATGAATCCATTGATACATATTTTGTTTGCCATAAAAAATGGCACTACGGGAGACTAAGCCCCCCATACTATGACCAATTAAGTCGATACTGGTAATACCGGGGTTGCGACGGACCAAATCTTCTAATGTATTGGCTAGGCTGCGGCCATTGGTCGAAATACGACGACCCGTGTTGTAATTTAAATACAGCATGGTGTTGTGGTCACGTTGTGACAGTAATTTTTCACCAATGCCGCCATATTTGGCTATCGACCATGACAGATGATTCATGCAGAGCCCATGAATCAACAGGGTAATACGACCGGTTAATTCGCCTTTTTGTACCGCACCATAATGGTCGTAAACCACCATGGGTAAGGCCATCGGGTTGTGATATTTCAGTAAATAGTCGCCCAAGACCCCATTCAGCGCGCCCACTAAAAAATGTAAAGATGGCGTGAGCGGTTTGTCGTGTAAGCGTGGGAATTTTTCAATAATGCTACGCAGCGTTGGTGCGAGTAAATAATTGCCATAATTGAAAAAGGTGTTGTAAGAAAATTCATAAATCCGTGCAATGGTCGGCTGCTTATGAAAGGCTTTCGAGCCTTGTTCGCTCATTCCAAAAATACTGATTAAAATTTCACGTTGAATGTTTTTGATCAAGTCATGCACGACATCACTAAAACGCATTGTCACGAGTTGTGCCAAACCTTCCAGCACATCTGCTTGACTGGGTGGTGTGCGGTCCCATTTACAATAGGTTTCATGCAATGGTGTTAAGCTAGGCATAATGTTCCTATCCTTACATTCAATGCTATCCCTCGATTGTATTTATTACTGGAATAGCCTGAAGTTTCATTGTTTATTTTATACAATTCTCACGAACAGCTTTTACAATACCGATAACAGACCTGTCGGTGAATGCCTTTTGTCTGACAATTTTGCTAAAAATTCAAATTTAAAAATGTGACGCAGTTAGCACTTATATGCCACTTTTAAAGCAATTTAAAGATCAATTTGGAATCAAAATGATGAATATTGTGTATTTGCATGGTTTTCAAAGTAACTCAAATTCAGTGAAAGGACAGATATTGCGGCGCTATTGCGCAGACTTAAATGGTGTGCATGTGCATTTGCCAGATTTGAATATGCCACCGCTACAGGTGATGCAGCAGATGTCAGAGCTGATTGAAGGTTTAGATGATGTGGTTTTGGTGGGCAGCAGTTTAGGTGGCTTTTATGCGACGCAGTTGATGGCACGGCATCATATTCCTGCGGTGCTCATCAATCCTGCGGTCTATCCATGGCAATTATTTCGTGACTTATTTGGCGAGACGGCATTGCCCTATCAGGTGACTGAAACGTGGTGCTTAGATGATGCACAGCTCAATCAAATGCAGGCTTTGGCGGTATCTAAGGTTGAGAACGCAGATCAACTGTTGGTCTTGCTCCAACAAGGCGATGAAACCTTGGATTATCGAGATGCCGCTGGTTTTTATAGTGCGGCTCAAGCCGGCATGGCCATGTTGATCACTGAGGTGGGTGGAACACATGGCATGGATGATTTTGCAGAAAAAATACCGATGCTCTTGCAGTTTTTGTCCGATGCTGTCAAAAATATGCCTAAATAAAATGATCCAATACAAATGCTGACCAGCTAGATCTAACATACAAATAATGGGCAGTTACGACATCATTTGACGTTTAAATTGTTTAAGAAAATGGCGGCTGATCGCAAGAGATATGCATTTTAATAAAAAAGCATATACTGTAGCGCTTAAAGAAATGTTTTAACCAAAAAGCAGGGAATTTTGCAACGTGACGCAATATACGGCTCAATCACTTGAAGTTTTATCTGGCCTAGATCCGGTACGTCGTCGTCCGGGGATGTATACAGACACTACACGACCAAACCATTTGGCGCAGGAAGTGATAGATAACGCCGTCGATGAAGCGCTTGCAGGACATGCCAATAAAATTACCGTGACAGTGTATAAAGATGGCTCATTGTCAGTTGAAGATAATGGTCGTGGGATGCCAGTTGACATCCATCCTGAGTATGGTCAAAGCGGGATTGAAATTATTCTGACCAAACTACATGCCGGCGGTAAATTCAGCACAGACAATTATCAATTTTCAGGTGGTCTGCATGGTGTGGGGATTTCTGTCGTCAACGCATTGTCCAACCGTGTTGAGGTGGAAGTTCAACGTCATGGCAACCTGTATAAAATGGCCTTTGAACATGGCGTTCCTGTGGCACCGCTTGAGGTGTTGGAAGGTAAATGCGCTAAACGTGCAACGGGTACTACCGTGCATTTTTGGCCTGAAGCCAAATATTTTGATTCGCCTAAATTTGCGCTGAAAGCCTTAAAACACAACTTAAAAGCCAAGGCTGTTTTGGCAGCAGGCTTGCAGATTATTTATATCGATCAAATCAACAACGAAAAGATCGAATGGCAATTTGAAAATGGTCTGGTTGACTATTTGATGGATGAACTGCAAGACCGTGACATCGTTCCTGCCCCTGCATTTGTGGCGACCGGTGAGGCAGAGCGTGCCAGCGCTGAGTTTGCGATTTGTTGGAATGTGGAAGGTGGTGAGTCCATTCAAGAGTCGTATGTCAACCTCATCCCGACTGCGCAAGGCGGTACCCATGTCAATGGTTTACGTTCGGGTGTGACAGATGCGATTCGTGAATTCTGTGAATTACGGAATTTATTGCCACGGAATATGAAGCTATCTGCCGAAGATGTCTGGGATGGCGTCAACTTTATTCTGTCTTTGAAATTCCAAGAGCCACAATTCTCAGGTCAGACCAAAGAACGACTTTCAAGCCGTGAAGCCTCTGGTGTGGTGTTAAATATTGCCAAAGATGCTTTTGCACTGTGGCTGAATCAAAACTCCGATATTGCTATGCAACTGGCTGAAATGGTGATTGCTAAGGCTGGTCGCCGTTTAAAAGCTGCGAAAAAAGTTGAACGTAAAAGGATCGTTTCCGGCCCAGCTTTGCCGGGTAAACTGGCTGACTGTGTGGGCCATACCCTCGAAGAATCAGAACTGTTTATTGTGGAAGGGGATTCTGCAGGTGGTTCTGCCAAACAAGCACGTGATAAGAACTTCCAAGCGATCATGCCAATCCGTGGTAAGATTTTAAATACTTGGGAAGTGTCTTCAGACGAAGTTTTGGCATCGCAAGAAGTACATGATATTGCGATTGCGATTGGTGTAGATCCGGGCAGTGATGACTTGTCAGAACTACGTTATGGCAAGATTTGTATCTTGGCCGATGCCGACTCAGATGGTTTGCACATTGCAACTTTACTTTGCGCACTGTTCGTCAAACATTTCCATACTTTGGTTGAGGAAGGGCATCTGTTTGTGGCGATGCCACCGCTGTTCCGTATAGATGACAATAAAGATGTGCACTATGCCTTGGATGAAGATGAACTAGAAAGCATCTTAAAGAAATGTAAAACCAAAAATCCTCAAATCACTCGATTTAAAGGATTGGGCGAGATGAACGCGAGTCAGCTGCGTGAAACGACTATGGATCCCGATACACGTCGTTTAGTGCAACTGGACTTGGATGACGTACAGTTTACTTCAGGTTTACTCGACAAATTATTGGCGAAGAAGCGCTCTTCAGACCGTAAATATTGGTTGGAACAGAAGGGTAATTTGGCCGATTTAGCGGTTTAAAATTGCAACAAGGAAAAAACCACGCAAGTGGTTTTTTTTTGCTTCAAATTTAGGAAAAGCTGCATGATTTGTGTGCCAAAACACCGTGTTTTTTGAAAAACGTCGCAAAATTGTTCAATTATAGGTCAAATGTTGGATACAAGTTTGTATGCATCTTTGCGGTGATTTTACGATTTTTGAATCGACCCATAAAAAATTAAAAGCAAATTTTATGATTGTAACTATGTGAAAAATAACATTTAAAAATAAATAAAAGCACTCAATCAAAATAAAAAATAAGGCTTGGCACAGTTATTGAATTGCTCTGTTGTGATGAAAGACAACAAATGCATTTTAAAAATGTGAATTACAAGCTTAGGTTGGGAGTGTGAATAATGTTTCAACGCAATGTATTTGCTAAAAGTATTTTAGCGGCAACGATGACTGGGGCGATTGCTTTAACGGGCTGTTCAAAACCTGCAGAAGAAAAAACAGAAAGCGCTACATCAGAACCAAAAGCCGCTGCAGCAAGTGGCGATACTATTAAAGTCGGGATCTTACATTCGCTGTCAGGCACGATGGCGATCTCAGAAACTTCTCTAAAAGATACGGCCTTGATGGCGATTAATGAAATTAATGCCAATGGCGGGGTATTGGGCAAAAAACTAGAACCTGTGGTGGTGGATCCGGCATCGGACTGGCCACTATTTGCGGAAAAAACTCGTCAGTTGATTACCCAAGACAAAGTAGCCGTGATTTTTGGTTGCTGGACGTCGGTATCTCGTAAGTCGGTTTTACCCGTGGTTGAAGAATTAAATGGCTTATTGTTCTACCCTGTTCAGTATGAAGGTCAGGAACAGTCTAAAAATATTTTCTACACAGGTGCAGCACCGAATCAGCAAGCGATTCCTGCTGTTGAATATCTGATGAGTGAAGAGGGTGGTAAGGCAGAACGCTTTGTACTATTGGGCACAGACTATGTTTACCCACGTACCACCAACAAAATCTTACGTGCATTTTTGAAGTCGAAAGGCATTGCCGATGCAGACATCATGGAAGAATATACCCCATTTGGTCATAGCAACTATCAAACCATTGTGGGCAATGTGAAGAAGTTTGCGGCAGGGAAAAAGACTGCTGTGATCTCGACCATTAACGGCGATTCAAATGTGCCATTCTATCGTGAATTGGGCAACCAAGGCATCAAAGCTGCGGATATTCCTGTGATGGCGTTCTCTGTGGGTGAAGAGGAATTACGCGGTATCGATACCAAGCCGCTGGTCGGACACTTAGCGTCGTGGAACTACTTCATGTCGGTGAAAAATCCAGTGAATACTGAATTCACCAACAAAATGAAGCAGTATGCCGTGGAGTACAAACTGCCAAATGCCGATAAATTTGTGACCAATGACCCGATGGAGGCTACCTATGTCGGCATCAATATGTGGAAACAAGCGGTAGAAAAAGCAGGAAGCACAGATGTCGATAAAGTGCGTGAAGCTATGGCCGGCCAAGAATTTAAAGCGCCATCGGGCTATACCTTGCAAATGGATGCGTCGAACCATCATTTGCATAAACCAGTCATGATTGGTCAGATCCGTGCCGATGGTCAGTTTGATGTGGTGCACAAAACCGCAAAAACCATTGCTGCAGAGCCATGGAGCCCGTACATCCCGAAATAATTCAATCCAAATGCCTACTGCCATTGTGTAGTGGGCATGTTTTGATGTGATCCCTAGATGGGGTTGTTCTATTACTCAATAGGGATGCTTATAAGATGAAAAAATTACGCAATTTCCCGATCCTTTTTCTATTCCTGAGCCAATTATTCTGTCTGCAAATCGTGCATGCAGAAACTGCAGCGAATGTCGTGCCTACGGTGCAATCTGTGCAGCAAGGTGACGCCATTCAGCAATTTGTTCGCGGTAGTTTTACCGAGCGCCGCAGTTTACTGAATCAATGGCCGGGCGATATTGAATCCTTAGATCAGTTGGCCGCATTGGTCGAAAAAGACCAGTTATATAGTGGTCAAAGCGGTCAAACCTATATTTTAGAAACTGACGAAAAATTATTGAGCTATCCTGATTTGCAAACCGTGACGGATTGGCCTGCCGATTTATCTCAAGTCACCTTGGTGAATACCCTTCGTAAAGCCTTAACGTTTGCGCAAGCGAAAGAAAAGCTGCAATCGGATGATTTAAACCAACGTTTGGATGCAATTGATATTTTAGAAAATAACTTGGCTGAGTTGGATGTTAAAAATATTAATCAATTGTATTTAAATGAAAAAAATAACAAAGTTAAAGCCCGTTTAGCGCAGCTCAAAGCACGCTTGGATTATCAAAACCCTGATGTTTTACAAAAAATACAGGCGGCCAAAGTGCTGCAAGATTCTAACCGTCCCGATGTGTTGGCGATGGTGGAACAGGAATTACAACAAGCCAACCTGCATCCTGAGTTAAAAGCCGCACTGACAGAAGCCAAGAGCAATATTAAAACTCGTATTCAGGCCAGTGAATGGACTGGACATGTCTTTTCAGGTCTCAGCACGGCCAGTATTTTACTACTGGCGGCGTTGGGCTTAGCCATTACGTATGGTCTGCTAGGCGTGATTAACATGGCGCATGGTGAACTGATCATGATCGGGGCCTATACCACTTATGTGGTGCAAAGCCTGTTTAAGAGTTATCTCAGTAGCTATGTCGATTGGTACTTGATTGCCGCGATTCCTACTGCATTTATTGTAAGTGCTTTGATCGGCATGTTGATTGAACGTACTGTTATTCGTCCCTTGTATGGCCGTCAATTGGAAACACTATTAGCCACCTTTGGTGTGAGCTTAATTTTAATGCAAGTGGTGCGCATGGTTTTTGGTGCGCAGAACGTTGAGGTGTCGAATATTTCATGGCTGTCAGGGGGCATTGCTGTGACACCGAGTCTGATGCTGCCTTATAACCGTATTGCCATTATTGGCTTTACCGTTGCGGTACTCCTATTACTGGTTTACTTGCTGAATAAAACCCGCTTTGGTTTATTTGTTCGTGCCGTGACGCAAAACCGTCAAATGGCACAGGCCGTAGGTATCCGTTCTAGCCGCATTGACATGATGGCTTTTGGTTTAGGTTCGGGGCTTGCAGGTCTGGCAGGCTGTGCCTTAGCACAAGTCGGCAATGTCGGTCCTGACCTAGGACAAAACTATATTATCGATGCGTTCTTGGTGGTTGTGGTTGGCGGTGTTGGCCAAGTATGGGGCGCAGTATTGGCGGCTTTAGGTCTAGGTGTCAGTGGCACAGTGCTGGAAATCGGCATGGGTGCAGTCTTAGCGAAAATTATTCTACTGGTTCTTGTGATTTTGTTTATTCAAAAACGTCCACAAGGTTTGTTTGCCATCAAAGGCCGTTTTGTGGAGTAAGCGCATGAAAATCACTTCGTTATTATCGGATAAACCCTATAGCGGTATGGCGATTGCCGTGTGCTTTGCCATTTTACTGATTTTACCTTGGTTACATGTATTACCCGCCGATTCAGCACTGCATTTATCAGCGTATTGGGTCACGCTCATTGGCAAGATTATGTGTCTCGCCTTGGTGGCATTGGCCTTAGATTTGGTTTGGGGCTATGCCGGCATTTTAAGCTTAGGGCATGGTCTGTACTTTGCCTTGGGCGGCTATGCCTTCGGTATGTATCTCATGCGTGAAGCGGCAGGCGATGGCTTACCCGACTTTATGCGCTTTTTGAGTTGGACCGAGCTACCGTGGTACTGGATGGGTACTGAACATATCGTGTGGGCATTGGCTTTGGTGGTTTTGGTCCCAGGACTGATTGCCTTCATTTTTGGCTTCTTTGCCTTCCGCTCAAAAATTAAAGGCGTGTATTTTTCAATTATTACCCAAGCCATGACCTTTGCTGCGGCGCTACTGTTTTTCCGCAATGAAACAGGCTTTGGCGGTAACAACGGCTTTACCGGTTTTAAAACCATCTTAGGTATGGATATTACCTCTGCACCAATGCGTGCAACCTTGTGTTTCCTCACGGCACTGACTTTGCTTATCTGTTTTGTCGGTTTACGTCACCTGATGAATAAACCCTATGGTCGCGTACTTGGTGCAATTCGTGACAGTGAAAACCGTTTGCAATATTTAGGTTACCGCACCTTATGGTACAAGCTCTCTGCATGGGTGTTGTCTGCCGTGATCGCAGGGATTGCAGGCGCTCTGTATGTACCCCAAGTCGGTATTATTAACCCGAGTGAGATGAACCCTGTCAATTCGATTGAAATGGCGGTGTGGGTGGCTGCAGGTGGTCGCGGTACGCTGATTGGCCCGATACTGGGTGCAGGTTTGATCAACGGGATGAAGACCTATTTCACGGTGGCTTATCCAGAGGTATGGCTATTGATTTTAGGTGCGCTGTTTATTGTGGTAACGATATTCCTGCCAAATGGCGTGATTGGGCTATTAGAGCGGTTTAAAAAGGAGCGCAGCGAATGAATGATCAATGGGTTCAACCGCATGGCGGTCATGCCGCAGAAGGTTATGGACGACCGAAAGAGCAGGGTGCGGACTTCAGTCACGGGATTGCCCTGTATTTAGAAAAAGTCAGCGTCTGGTTTGATTCTTTCCGCGCATTAAATGATTTATCGTTATATATCAAAGAAGGTGAGCTGCGCTGCATCATTGGTCCCAATGGTGCAGGCAAAACCACGCTGATGGATGTGATTACCGGTAAAACTCGTCCGACAGAAGGTTCGGCTTTTTTTGGGCAAACCTATGATTTGGCAAAAATGAGTACAGAGCAAATTGCAGAAGCTGGGATCGGTCGTAAGTTTCAAAAGCCTACTGTATTTGAAAATTTTACCGTGATGGAAAACCTGTTATTGGCTGCACCTAAAGATAAACGAGTAAAAAAGAGTTTTTTCAGCAAGCTCGATCCAGATGCGCAAAACGCCTTGGACGAATCTTTAGCACAAATCCGCTTAGAAGAATTGATCCATAAACCGGCAGGGCTGTTGTCACATGGTCAAAAGCAGTGGTTAGAAATAGGCATGCTACTGATGCAGCGCCCAAAGTTGATTTTGCTGGATGAACCTGTAGCAGGAATGACCGATGCTGAAACAGAGCGTACCGCAGAGCTGTGTTTAGAGTTGAAAAAGAACCATACCCTTGTTGTGGTTGAACATGACATGAGCTTTATTGACACCATCAGTGAAAAAGTCACCGTGTTGGCGCAAGGTGCGATTTTGGCAGAGGGTACATTGGCCGAAGTCCAAGCCAATGAAGATGTCATTGAAAAATATCTCGGACGTTAAGGAGCAGACCATGTTAGAAGTCAAAGACGTCAATCAGTTTTATGGTGGCAGTCATATTTTAAGAGATGTGACATTTGCCGCTCCCGTGGGGGCATGTTCAGTGGTGCTCGGGCGAAATGGTGTGGGTAAAACCACCCTCTTAAAATGTTTAATGGGCATTTTACCGATCAAGTCAGGGCAGATCCTACTGGATGGCAAAGATATTTCTAAGCTAAGTCCAGAACAGCGTGTACGTGAAGGCTTAGCTTATGTACCGCAAGGGCGGGATATTTTCTCGACCTTGACCGTTGAAGAAAATATTTTGATTGGGATGGCAAAATTTAAAGGCGCTAAAACCCGAAAAGTGCCAGAACATCTCTATGAGATTTTCCCCGTATTGGATGAAATGAAACATCGTCGAGGTGGAGATTTATCTGGAGGTCAGCAGCAGCAATTGGCGATTGCCCGTGCGCTCGCTTCCGAACCGCGGGTATTGATTTTAGATGAACCGACTGAAGGCATTCAGCCGTCGATTATTAAAGACATTGGTCGTGTGATTCGTCAGTTAGCTGATGGCGGAGAAATGGCGATTGTTTTGGTTGAACAGTTTTATGATTTTGCAGAAGAACTGGCAGATGAATATACCGTGATGGCGCGGGGGCAAGTGATTGCACAAGGTGTCGGTAGTGAAATGCCTGAAAAAGGCATTCGGGAATTGGTGGCGATTTAACATTTAGTTGACTGCGATGTGTGGCGGGCTTGTATCAATCAAGCTCGTTACTCTTTTCATTCAATTTACTACGCTCAAAAAATCGTTGCTGGTCATGGAAATGGCATCAAAAAAACGAGTGGCATAAATTTTTTTTGTTTTAAACCATAAGCTTAAGTTGTTCTCAGTATCGTCATTTGAAGCTTCAGCATGTCGTGCTTCAGTGATGCTAAGTGCAGTACTGAAACTTTGGTAAAGGGCGAATGGGCATCCATCAGTATTCGATCAACTGCAGTCGAATATACAAAATATCTGCTTTATTTTTGTGTGGATTACATTAATCTAAATGTACGACATAACAAGAAGATAAGAATATGGACGCGATATTATATTTGATCCCACCGAATGATTTGGAAACTCTGATTTTAGAAGCAGAAACCCCTCAAGATGTCTTGGATTCACCTTTTGTACAACACTCCTTTTTTTTAGGGGAAGCGTGGCAAGAGTTGAATCCATTATTAAGCGTGAACAGTGAGTCAGTTGCGGCACTGAGTTATGCCATTCAGGCAGAACATCCTTTGTCAGAGCGACGACCGGGACTGAGCCTTGCAGTGCATTACAATACTGTAGTTCGCGTTGCAGAAATCCATCAGGCATTACAACAGTTAAGCGTGGATGAAATCAAAAAACGTTATTTGGTCACGATTGCAGAAACCGCACCTGAGCAAGAGCTTAAATTGGCCGAATTAAAACTACTTTTTTTACAGTTACAAGATCTTTATCGTGATGCGGTGCGTCATAATTTATCGGTGCTGAGTGTGATACAAGATGGTATTCGTTTGGATAAATTACCATAAACACAGCTCAATACGGGTTATAACTGAAGTTGCATCAGGACCAGATCACGCCATTCACCAAACTTTTGTCCCACTTCGGGCATATAACCTGTTTGCTTAAAGCCTAATTTTTTGTGCAGGGCAATCGAGGCGCTATTGCCGTGATCAATGCCAGCGATCATGACATGCATATTTTGGCTTTTGGCATGCTGAATTAGGTGCTCTAATAATTGCTGACCGAGACCCAGTCGAGCATAGTTTGGGTCAATATAGACAGAATGCTCAACAGTATGTCGATAGCCAGCAAAATGACGGAAAGAACCATAGTCAGCATAACCGGCGATTTGCTGTTGATCCTGATCTTCAATCACCACAAATGGAAAATTTTGCTTTTGGAATTCCAGCAATTTCTGTTGAAAAGAGTCGAGGCTGTAGGCTTGATCATTCCATGTCGCAAAGCCGTTGAGAACTTCATGATTATAGATTGCGAGAATGGCCGCTAAGTCTTGTGGAATTGCAGGTCGAATGAGAAAAGACATGCGCAAATTTCTGATAAAAATAAAGTCAATTTAAAAACTTAGGCATAAAAAAAGCAAGGTGATGAACCTTGCTTTTTTCTTCATCGCGTTCTGAGTCGAACTTAGAAGTGGTATTTCACCAAAGCGCTGACATCGTTTTGGTCCTGACCTTTCAGGCCATATTTGTTGTTCCAAACCGAGTGTTCAACACCTACGTAGAGCTTAGTCTTAGGAGAGATATGCTTACCTATATTCCATTTATATTGGCTTGTCCAGTTTAATTCACTAGCTTGCGCCCCTTTTTCAGCTGTTGACCAGTCAAGGAAAGCATCTACTAGAAAATCTTCAGAGCCAATTTTAAATGGCACAGCATAAGTGATCGTCATTTGATAATCATCTTTAGTACCGGCTGATTTAGAATCATTATCGGCTTTATAGAAGTTGATGTTTGCATACTGTGTATATGGAATGTCTAAAGCAAAGCCAATACCATACAAGAAGTTATTAAACTCAGAATTTTTGTCGTAGCCGGCATTATGTTCCCAAGTCGTTGCAATCAGAACGTCTTTGATCGGCCCCATAGAAAGGTCTTTACCAGAAACTTCGCCTAAGCTAAGGCGCGGTGCAAGCTCAAGGTAAGTCGATGCTTCATCATCTTTGTCCCAAGCTTGGTCAACGAAGAAGAATACATCTGAATATTTCAGTTTAGCGGCATATTCAGCTGTGATCGTTTTCTGTTCATTGTTGTCACCATCAAAAGGCACAACATAATTTTCACCATATAGGCCAGTTAAGCTGAAATCTTGCCATACGATAGGTGAAGCTTGAGTGAAAGCAGCAGCAGATGCTAATGCACATGATGCAACGATTTGTGTAAGTTTCATTAAAAAATATCTCCCCCGAGAAGCACTGAAAGCATACAGATTATTAAGCAAAAATAAAGCCAAATTTTACTCAACGGCAAAATTGTTTTGTAATTTGAAGGGGAAATACGCTGTGAATGATCGATGACGGTAAAAGCGAGATTTTGAGTTTGAATGGAATTGTGCAAATAGAAGGTGGGCGTCGAGGAAATGCACAAAAATATGACCCAAATCAATTAAAACAATGCAAATCTACAATAAAGTCTTACTTTTTTATGGATATTAAAAAAATATCAAAATAGCACTTGCAAAATTCTAACTTAAGACCGATATTCGAAGTATAAGGACACGGATCTGCAGACTCTAAAGTGTTCATCATTCAATGTGGAGGACGACGTTCCATACAAAGTTGAAGATGGTCATTGCTGTAACATTTACAGCAAATGTAACGTGCCAAGATAATAAGTTTTGCACAAATTTTTATAGCTAATACAGATAGATATGAGGATGATATTATGAACATTGAAATCCGTACAGATAAAAACATTATAAACAGTGATCGACTAATTACATACGTTCGTGCAGAACTTAATGAAGAATTTCAGCGCCATAGTGAACGCATTACCCACTTTTCGGTGCATTTAAGTGATGAAAATGGGGACAAGGGCGGCAGCGACGACATCAAATGTATGATTGAAGCACGTCCAGCAGGTTTGAAACCTGTCGTGGTCAACCATCGTGGTCATAATGTAGATACAGCTATTCACGGTGCAATTGATCGACTTAAACGTAGTCTTGAACATGTGTTCGAAAAGAAAGAGAACCCACGCAGTACGCAACCTGCTTTTGCTGAAGCGGATGACAGCGTAGACGACGAATAAGTCTCAAAATTTAAAAAAGCCCTGCGGGGCTTTTTTTGTGTGTTTTGTATTTTGTTTTACATGAAATTCAAACAAACGCAGCTTTATTCGGCATAATAGATCAAAATAAATTGAAGTGAGCTTTCCCGATGTTAACAGCGCAACAACAGCTTTTTGTGCAAGCGTTAGAAGAACAAGATCTTGCACAGGTGCAACGCCTGTTGGCAGATGGTCTTAATCCAAATTTTATCGACTTTGAAAAAGGACCTGCGGTTTCTGTATGGTCTGATGGTTTGTTTAAATGGTGGGAAATGGTTTGCGAAGCGTATGAAGCAGGTCAACCCTTAACAGCTGAACAGAAAACACAACATTTAGACGTACATATGCAAATCTTGGAAGCGCTGATTCAAGCCAAAGCCAATGTGCATTTATGGGATGCTGAAGAAATTTATGGTCCATTATGGGACGCCGCGAGTGCAGCATGTGTCCCTGCGGTACAGCGCTTATTGGATGAAAAAGTGAATCCAAATATGATTGATAGCGATGGTTTAACCATTTTATCGTCGATTAGTGAATTATTTTTTGACTGTGATTTTGACGCGGTAAATTGGTCGGAAGCATTGGAAGAAGAAAAACAAACCTTGGAGCTTTTGCGTAGCCATGGCGCAAAAATGACCAAAGAATTAGCATAATTGTGAGTAAAAACATGACTGTATTTAAAGTTTTAAGCATTGCAACATTATCCAGTTTGAGCCTGTCTGCATTTGCGGCGGATTTTTCATTTGACCGTCCGGGTGCGGGTATGGGTACAGGCATTACCCCTGTTGGTCGTTTGGCATGGGAACAAAGTTTGCCAGCAGCGAGCTATAGTGAAAGTCGTGATGAAAATGGTGAAAAAGTAAAAAGCACCACTTTAAATGCAGACATGTTATTCCGTACTGGTTTGGCAAAAGATTTGGAATTGCAATTGGGTTGGCAAGGTCCTACATGGTCTAAAACCAAAGTTGCGGGTCGCTCAGTTGAAGACGATGGTTTGGGTGATGTCAGCATTGGCCTGAAAAAAGCCATTGATTTGAATGGTGAGAAATTGTCGATGGCTATTCTTGCTGAAGCCATTATTGCAACAGGCAATGAAGGCTTTAGTGCTGAAGATGACATTTATAGTCTGACTTCCGCTGTGGCTTATGATTATAGCGATACAATTGGGACTTCAATGACCATGCGTTATGAGGTTCAAGATGGTGATTGGGCTGTGAGTGCCATTCCGGGAATGGAATATCAAATAGCAGGTAATTTATCGGGTTTCTCTGAGCTGGTTTATCGCAAAGCAGAGAGTACCGATCAGGAAGTGTCTTTGGCTTCAGGTCTGACATATGCCGTTTCGGATCGTATGCAGTTGGATGCGAGCGTCGGTCTAGAACTCACTGGCGGTCATAAAAATTATCAGTCAGGTTTGGGCGTATCTTACCTGTTCTAAAAGAACCCTAAATTTTAAAACGTATAAATACAGACTGAGGATGAATTCAGCTGAATGAAACAATGGACTTATGTTGCGGCAGCGGCTGTGCTGTCGTTCAGTATGGGCGTTTCTGCTCAGGATGCATTACTTTCAGCTGAAGATGCTTTTCCTTTCTCGGTCGTCTCCGATCGTGCAGATCAGGCGGAGCTGAGTTGGGATATTCCAGCGCATTATTATCTGTATCAGCACAAAATAGAGGTGAAGCAGGGCAATCAAGTTTTGGCTTTGGATTTGCCTGCTGCTGAGGATTTAAAAGACGATAACTATGGTCATACGCAGGTGTATTACCAACAGTTGAGTTTTAAAATTCCAACTCAAAAACTGCAGACTTATCAAGTCAGTTGGCAAGGCTGTGCCAAGGATCGGGTGTGTTATCCACCACAGAGCATCAGCTTTGAAACGGATGCTTCTGGTTTGGTCACACAGCAAAATCTTACCAGTCCAAATAAACGCTTACTCGATTTTGCAGCAGAAAATACTGCCGAACAGCCTACGGCGAATCGTTTAGATCAGCAGCGGGCAGATAATGCTGCACTGGCTTCTGATCGCTATACCGCAAGTGACCAAATGTGGTCTGAAAAATTAGCACAAAGCTCCATATTTTATGGCCTTTTCCTGTTTTTTGGCTTGGGTTTTTTGTTGGCCTTTACCCCTTGTTCATTGCCAATGCTGCCGATTTTAACCTCACTGATTGTCCGCGACAGCCGAGGTTTAAAAGCATGGATGATTGCACTGACTTTTGTCACCAGTATGGCGATGGTGTATGCCATTCTCGGCTTGGTGGCGTCGTCTGCAGGTTTGAATTTCCAGCGTTGGTTGCAACAACCCTCGACCTTAATTGCCTTTAGCGTACTCTTTGTGGTTTTTGCCCTGAATTTATTTGGTTTATTTGAACTGAAATTGCCACGCAGTTGGGTCAATCGCTTAGACCAAGCTCAGTCGATGCAAAAGGGCGGTAGTCTCGTTGGCGCTGGGGTCATGGGGATGATTTCAGCATTACTGGTCGGTCCTTGTATGACAGCACCGTTGGCAGGCGCATTATTATTTATTTCCCAAACCCAAAGTCAGTGGCAAGGTGCGTTATTGTTATTCACCCTCGGCTTTGGCATGGGGACCCCGCTATTGTTGGCCAGTGTCCTTGGCTCACGGGTATTGCCTAAAGCGGGTTTGTGGATGAATCAAATCAAGGTGCTCTTTGCTTTCATTATGTTGGCATTGGCTTTGTATTTTATTCGACCATTGATCAGTGAAGCTTGGTTACAGTGGTTATCCCTTGCTCTGGGTCTGGTGTTTAGCGCTTATGTGCTTTGGCGCATTTTATGGCGCAGTACTCAGCTCAAATGGTTGTATATCTTGGTGTTCTGTGCCGCCGTACCTTATATTGTGTACAGTCAATATCAACATAGCCAACGTTTTTTAGTCGAAGAAAATCAACAACAAAGTGCTTGGCATGTGGCACATACAGCGGAAGAGTTTCAACGTTTATTAAGTGAAATTCCTCAAGGTCAATCCGCAATTATTGATGTCTATGCCGATTGGTGTGTGGCCTGCCAGCCGATTGAACATAAAGTTTTAAAATCGACAGTAGTGCAACAGGCTTTGGCACCGTATTATTTAATTAAGTTGGATTTGAGTCAGTATGATGCAACCCATCAAGTACTGCTTAATCAATGGGATATTTTAGGGCCACCGACCTATTTATTTTTAGATACAGCGCATCAAGAGATACGTGGACTGCGTTTGACGGGCGCTTTTAGTGAGAAAGAATTGCTAGCGCAATTGGAAAAATTTAAATCGCGTGGAGAATAAAAATGATGCAATTATATATTGCCAATAAAAACTATTCGACGTGGTCTATGCGACCGTGGTTGGTGTTACACGCGTTTAATTTACCCTTTCAAGAGATCTTGATCCCTTTTTCTGAAGAAGCAGATGGCGGAGCGTTCAAGCAGCAAATGTTAGCCCTACATGCCAATGGCAAGGTGCCCCTACTGCAACATGACGCTGTGATGATTTGGGACTCATTGGCGATTTGTGAATATTTGGCAGAGCAGTTTCAAGAGCTTCCACTGTGGCCCAAAGATCCCACACAACGTGCATGGGCACGGAGTATTTGCGCGGAAATGCACAGTAGTTTTATGCAATTGCGTAGCTTATGCAGTATGAATCTGCAGGCGGATTATGGTCGTCATGGTCAGATATTATGGTCTGAACATGCCGAATTGCGTGCTGAAGTGACTCGAATCGAGCAGATTTGGTCGAGTCGTACTGTGGTGGATGGCTTTCTATGCGGTGAGTTTAGTATTGCTGATGCGTTTTTTGCACCCGTGGTAACACGTTTACAGACCTTTCAGTTACCCTTGAGTGACAACACACGTCGTTATATGCAAAAGATTTTGCAGCATCCTTCTGTGGTGGCATGGATCACGGCTGCTCAACTGGAACAGCCAGTCCGTCGTATGGAACAGTATCCACGTTAAAAGCTCAACGCCACGTCTGACCTAGATAAAAGTTTTAAACCAAATGGCTAAAGCTTTGTTGTTCGGTGTAGGCCATCACCATGTTGCGGCCACCAGCTTTAGCTGCATATAGCGCCTGATCTGCATGGGTCAGCAATTGTTGCGGTACCAATTCTGGCGTAGAAATCGCAATGCCAAAACTGGCTGTCACATGAATTGACTGACCATCATGTCCCCAAATTTCAAGCTGCTCAATGGCTTTTCGACAGCGCTCTGCAATGAATATCGCTTGTTCTAAGTTAGAATTTTTTAGCACCAAAATAAACTCTTCCCCGCCAAACCGCCCAACCACATCACTACCGCGTAAATGTTGGTTTAATACTTGGCTGACGAGAATCAAGGTTTCATCGCCTTTATCGTGTCCATATTCATCATTGATGCGTTTGAAATGGTCTAAGTCCAACAAGACCAGTGCATATGTATCTGTTTTAGCACTATCGAGCTGTTCCAAACACTGATTGATACTGCGTCGATTAAATAAATTGGTCAGTGGGTCGACTTGACTGAGTTTTTGAATCAAATGCTCACGGTGACGCCATTGGCTGAGTAAGATTTCAAATAAAGCCAGACAGGTTAATAAAATAGGAACAATGAAAAAGATCATTGAGAAGAGCCAAAAACTATTTTGATAGCCATAGGCATGAGGTTGAAAAATCGGGGCATAGGGGATAATGCCGCGGATGCTTAAATACATACAAATGGATAAAAAAATCGTGGCTGGAATCAGCATGCTATAGACGATTTTTCGTGTAAATAGCACTAATCCAACGGTCACTAGGCTCACATAGGAGATCATGGTGGCTGGGCTCATGACACCAATTAAATAACCATCACGACATAAAGAAATGACGAATAAACCGACTGAAAGATAAGGTAAAACAAGCTGAATTTTTGGGTTTTCTTTTCCAGCATAGCAAGGCCAAATCAATAGCACCATTAAGCAAAAAAAGACGATGTTGGTCCACAATTGAGAGTGGATGAGCTCAAGGTTAACCCACTGCCAAAGTTCTGGCGTGACATAAACATAAAATTTCCAAATGATCCAAAGCAGATGAATGGCTGAGCCAAGCATCAGCATGAGCATACACTTTTTCAGGATACTCCAATTCATCACCACTTCATCTTCCAGTAAATACTGGGCGATTCTATTGCGGAGGATCATGTCACGTATGCTTGATTTCACCGTCATCCTGTGTCATTGCCCTGTTCGAGTTATCAGTTTTTTCCTTAAAGTTTATATAGATATCATTTTATAGGCTTACATTAGCATGAAAATTTACACTTGATAACGGTCAAGAACCGCTCAGTAATTTTAAATTTTTTGCGAGTTCAAAATGATTGTTCTAAAAATAAAACATAGTGTCATAAGGATCGGGATTATTCTATTTATGAAAAGTGATTACACTAGGCTCAAGTTAATAACAACAGCTTTAGGTTTTAGTCATGAAAATTCTGCATATTGATTCAAGCATCATGGGCGACGCTTCAGTTTCACGTCAACTCAGCGCTGAAATTGTACAACAGCTACAGCAAAAACATGGTGATGCGGCACAGGTTCAACATCTCGATTTAGCTGTACAGCAGATTCCACATCTCAGCAGTGAAATTTTGATGGGTCAAAATGCAGAACAATCGGCTTTAGGCGAGCAGTTGTTGCAACAGTATTTAGATGCCGATGTGGTTGTGGTTGGTGCTGCTATGTATAACTTCGGTTTGCCATCAACTTTGAAAGCATGGATTGACCGTATCAGTGTTGCTGGTCGTACCTTTAAATATACAGAACAAGGTCCAGTGGGCTTGGCAGGTGATAAAAAAGTCTATATTGCCAGCAGTCGTGGCGGCGTGTATGGCGATAACAGCCCTGTAGATTATCAAGAAGGTTTATTAAAAGCCGTATTTAATTTTACAGGTGTTAGCGATATTGATGTGATTCGTGCCGAAGGTGTCAATATGGGACCTGACATGAAAGCACAAGCAATGGCGACAGCTCAGGCTCAAATTCAAGCCATTTAATTGATTGATATTTCCCTCTTAGGTCAGCATCTGCTGACCTTTTTTTATGGTGACTTTGATCCGTTTCAGGGAATTAGTTTTCAGGGATTAGTCCTGATCCAGTCGGTGTGCAAAATCGGCTAAATCACTCAGCGCACGTTGTCCTTCTTCAAACCAAGAGCTAAACATTTGGAAGTTATGCCACATGCCAGTGTACAGCTTAAATTCGACATCTAGGCCGGCTTCTTCTGCTTTGACTTTAAAGCGCTGCGCATCATCCAATAAAATTTCTTTAGAACCCACTTGAATATGAATCGGAGGCAGTCCTTTGAGCTCGGCAAAAAAAGGCGAGACCAATGGATCAGCTCGATCGACCGAGCGTGGTACATAATAATCAATGCCTGTTTCGAGGGCTTCTATGCTTAACAGCGCATCATGCTTACGGTTATAACGCAAAGACTCACTGCTCAGCGTCAAGTCTAAAAACGGTGACATCAACACCAAACCACTGACTTGTGGAAGTTGTTCCTGTTGAATTTTAAGGGCTAAGGCAAGCGCCAAGTTTGCACCACAAGAGTCGCCTGACAAAATAATATCTTTGGCTTGAACCTCTTGATCTAATAACACCGCATACACATCAAAAAGGGCATCGAGTGCTTCAGGGAACTGTGCTTCAGGGGATAAAGGATAATCCAAATGTAACACTTGCATTTGCGTGCGTGCCGCAACTTGAGTCAGAAACGCCCGATGTGTGTTCATCGAACCCAAGAAAAATGCGCCCCCATGAATATGAAAAATGAGTTGGGTCGATGCCTGTTGAGGTTTGATTTCTTCGGCTTTTAAGCCGGCTAAGCGAATAGGACGAATTTGTACATCCGGGTTTTGGGGAAATGCACGACACATTTGTTCCAAAGCAAACCTTAAAGTATTGGGCGGTAAATTGAATTGGCTCGGCCCACGAATTGTGGTTTTTAAAATGCTTTCTGTAATCAGTTGTTTCGTCAGTGGCGATATCTTCATTGTCTTTCCATCTTTTTCTATTTTTGGAATCGTGTGAGCATATTTACCAACACAAATTACAAGGTTACACTAAACGGTCACATACAAAAATTGATAAATTGTTGTGACTTTTGGATACTAATGTCGTCTATATCAGACCAGGGAAATAAACAAAAATGAAAAAAATTGCACTAGCATTAGGATTGATGAGTTTAGCCGCATTTGCAAATGCTGCAGATCCGCTAAATGGTACAACTTGGAAAACCATTGATGATAAAACCAAGCAGCCAAAAGCGATTGTAAAATTCACTGAACAAAAAAATGGTACGCTTTCTGCGAGCATTCAGTCAGTTTTGACACCAGGTGAAGAAAACGCTTGTAAAAAATGTGAAGGCCCATATCACAACAAATCATTAAAAGGCTTACGTATTGTGACAGGTCTTAAAAATGTAGGTGGTACAAGCTATGAAGACGGTTCAATTTTGGATCCTCAATCAGGTAAAACTTACAAGTTAAAAGGTCAATTGGCTGATGGTGGCAAAAAACTAGAGCTTCGCGGCTTTATTGGCGTTGCTGCTTTAGGTCGTAATCAAACATGGATTCGTGCCAACTAATTTGACATGATTCAAACAAAAAAAGCCTGACAATGTCAGGCTTTTTTATAGCCTATTTTCAGCCACAATTGAACTAGAGCCGTGCATGAGTGTGATAAAAAAATTTATTTCAATGCACGGTAAGCGCTTTCATCAAAGCCAACCAATAAATCGCTACCTGTATCGAGTACAGGACGTTTAATCATGCTGCTATGCGCTGTTAAACACTGAATCAAATTTTCTTCACTGGCTAAGGCTGTCTGTTGCTCTTCTTCACTGAGTTTTTTCCATGTGGTGCCTTTTTTGTTGAGAATCACATCAGCGCCTTTGGCATCGAGCCATTTTTTTACGGTTTTAGCATCAATCGCTTCTTTTTTATAGTCATGAAATTCGTAACTTAGGCCTAATTCGTTGAGCAAGTCGAAAGCTTTTTTCATGGTATTACAGTTTTTGATGCCATAAATTTTAAGCATGAACAGATGTCCTCAATTATTCAAACAATAAGATAAAAATACAATTCAGCATTATCCTACAGGCTAATTCATCAATGCTCAAAGCTCGATCTGGATGTGGATTGAGAAATAAATGTTTTGCTGTAAAAGTCGCATGTAATAAATATTGGGTATTGTCATCAAAACGACATTTTGGTGTTTTAAAATAGCCTACAGAACAAAACGAATCAGAAAAGAAAGCGCTGCGATAACAAGAAAATTCAGCTTAAGGTTGCACAGTCAAAAGTAGAAAGAAAGCGAGAATAAGAAAATGCTGTGCAGATCGAATTTTTAGCTGTTTTATTTGGGGGATGTTTGAGTCTATAGATGTGGGGACTAGATAAGAGAAAACCCGCATTTAATCATCCTGATCATGCGGGTCTCAATCCAACGTCCATTGTCACATCCTTGAAAACAAGCTAAATCATTTAGTTTGTTTTTATACTTCCTTCGGCGTCCAATCCTTTTATGTCATCCTGACATGTCCCTTTGCCGTGCGACCATAATGCTATGTTCAAGTTATGAGATAAATCCACAAATTCGTCATGTAATGTGAGAAATAAGCTCTAATTGAGTAAACAATCGTTCACTCAATTAATTGTTGGAAGCTTAAATTTTATAATCAATAATGACAGGGGCGTGGTCGCTAAACCATTCATCTTTAAATATCCAAGCATTGACTGTACGTTCTTTCCAGTCTGGTGAACATGCATGGTAGTCGATACGCCAACCCACATTTTTGGCACGCGCTTGTCCTCGGTTAGACCACCAAGAGTAAAGCTCGGCTTCTTTACGTACCTCACGGAAGGTGTCGACATAGCCAAGCTCATCATAAATATGATCGAGCCATGCACGTTCATGTGGTAAGCAGCCTGAAGCCTTTTGGTTCCCAGACCAATTTTTAATATCAATACGTTTATGCACGATGTTGTAGTCACCGCAAACAATCACTGACTTATTTTCAGCACGCCATTGCTTCAAAATTTGTTGATATTCGCCTAAAAATAGGTCTTTGCGCGCCTGAGCTTCTTCACCCGATGAACCAGAAGGCAGGTAGAGCGAGCAAATATGTGCAGTTTGTCCAAGTCCTAAATCGAACTCAGCAGAAATAAAGCGGCCTTGAGTGTCTGCCAATTCAAAACCTAAACCATCTTTCACTGATACAAAGGGTAGGCGGCTATAAATCGCAGTACCGGCATAGCCTGGGCGTTCTGCAGGGAAAAGGTGTGTAAACCAACCTTCGGGTTTAAATTTATCGGTCCATTGTTCATGGGTAATGCGGCTTTCTTGCATGCAGATGACATCGGCATCTGAAGTTGCCATCCAGTCAAAAATACCTTTTTTTTCAGCGGAACGCAGACCATTCACATTAATTGAAACGACACGTAAAATTTTTTGATCACTTGGATAGCTACTCTTTGGTATCATGCTCAGGTTTAACCTCAAACTTAAAAAAATGGAGCACCTCATGACAGCGCAAGCGGCATTTAATCCACAAGCTTTTATCGAACTCGCATTATCACGTGGTGTGCTTAAATTTGGTGAGTTTACTTTAAAATCGGGTCGTGTGAGTCCTTATTTTTTTAATGCAGGTCTACTGAACGATGGTGAAGCCTTATCATTATTGGCTTCTGGCTATGCAGCTAAATTAACACAATGCGATAATGTGGAAGTGGTCTTTGGCCCAGCTTATAAAGGTATTCCATTTGTAGCCGCTACGGCTGTTGCACTGTCACAAAACCATGGTGTGAGCGTACCTTGGGGCTTTAACCGTAAAGAAGCGAAAGACCATGGCGAAGGCGGTGTATTGGTTGGTGCGTCTGTTGAAGGTAAAAAAGTCTGGATCATTGATGATGTGATCACTGCGGGTACAGCGATTCGTGAAGTAGTAACTATTCTGAAAAATGCCGGTGCACAAATTGCGGGCGTATTGGTGGCGCTAGACCGTCAAGAAAAAGGTCAGGGCGATTTGTCTGCGATTCAAGAAGTGCAAAAAGAACTCGAAATTCCTGTACATGCTTTAATCACTATGAAAGATTTAATGACTTTCTTAGATGCAAAAGGCGAAACTGAAGCCTTGGCGAAAATGGAAGCGTACCGTGTTAAATACGGCATCTAATTTTTCGGGATTTCAAAAGGCAGCTGAAGCTGCCTTTTTTACGTCTTTAAATGATGATTGTTGCATCTAACTAACAAAAAACGTGAAATATTGCTTAAAAAGTAGGCGTTAAACGTGAAGAATCAATAAAAAGCCGTCTCAGTGCGCTATTTACTGAAACGGCTTTAGTTAAACTATTGATGCTTATAGAAAATTTAAAGAATTTCGTATAACGTGTATTATGTTAATTTTAGATTTACTAAAACTATTTTTTGAGAACTAGGCTGTTATGGGAACTGTAAAGCTCAAATCTTCTGATGAAGTTTTTCAATTAAAAATTAGTCTGCTAGGTAGTGATCCTGAAATCTGGAGAACTATTCAAATTTCATCGGCAGCTACTTTATCTAGGCTCCATAAGGCAATTCAATCCGCTTTTGATTGGGAAGATAGCCATTTACATGAATTCACGACTATTAAGCATGAAAAGATCAATAAAAGACAAAAATTGAAAGAAGTTCTACGTGTAGGTAAAAAAATTATATATACATATGATTTTGGCGATTGTTGGGAACATTTGATTACTGTAGAAAGCAGACAATCTCCTGATTTAAATAAAAAATATCCATGTTGTATAGATGGTCAAAATCATGCTCCATTTGAAGATATTGGAGGAATTTTTGGATATCTTGATATTTTAGATGCATTACAAGACCCCAAACATCCAAGATATGACGATTACATGCAAATTATCGAGGATGAAATAGGAGAGATAGAGTTTGATCCGACCTACTTTAATTCACATGATATTAAGTTTTAAACCTGATTTAACATAAGGGCTGTTATACGAAATTGCAACTAAATATAGTTGCAATTATTATTTAAAAGTAACTATACTTAGTTGCAATAGCAGTAGGGCTGAAGTATGGGTAAAACGGAAAAGTTACTGGAAAAATTTGGAAATTCAAAAAATACATTTCCGTATAAAGATTTAGTCGTTTTACTGAATCAGCTCGGCTATGAAAAATTTGAAATGGCAGGCTCTCGTGTCCGTTTTTTTAATACGAAAACTGAACACATGATTTTACTGCACAGGCCACACCCTGAAAATGAAATCAAAGGTGGGGCTTTGAAATCTGTAAAACAGGCACTCAAGCAGGAGGGATTTTTATGAGCTATTTAAAATACAAAGGTTATCTAGGTACAATTGAACCTGATCTTGAAACAGGTGAGTTATTTGGAAAGCTTGCATTTATCCGTGATCTCATCACTTATGAAGCAGAAACATTAAAAACTCTTGAACAAGCTTTTCAGGAATCTGTCGATGGATATTTAGAGTCTTGTGCTGAATTAGGTAAAAAACCCGATCAGCCATTCAAAGGTACATTTAATGTCCGTATTAGTCCTGAGTTACACCGTAAAGCTGTTTTAGCATCAAGTGATAATTCTCTTAATGCTTTTGTAAGCGATGCGATTCAAGAGAAATTAATGCGTTTAGGTGCTTAATTTATTGAAGCCTAGATTGACATCTAAAAATTGAAAAAAATTAGTAAAAAAGGGAGCTTACAGCTCCCTTTTTTGTGTTAGAACCCATTTAAAGTGTCTATATTCTCACCAATAAAAATGTCTGGTTTATGATGATTTTTATCACCATGGACTGGATATAAAATATAGATGCTGATCACTATGTCTGACAAAGAAATTCAACGTCTTGCAGTTCTGCAAGACGTTCGAGATCATCGTATTACCCAAGTCCGTGCTGCTGAAATCCTGAATCTTTCCACCCGTCAAATTACCCGGTTATTGCAGAAGCTCAATCAAGATGGTGTTTCAGGCATGACGCATGCCAGTCGTGGTCAACCGGGCCATCATCGCCATGACGATTTATTAAAATCGCAATGTCTTTCCATTATTTCTGAACATCTGCTGGGCTTTGGACCTACCTTGGCGCATGAGAAGCTCAGCAGCATGTTTGACCTGAATATCCCGGTAGAAACGGTTCGGCGCTGGATGACTGCAAATGACCTTTGGATTCCGCGATCCAAACGTCTAAAACGCCCATACCAGCCACGCTATAACCGTGATTGCTTCGGTGAGCTGATCCAGATTGATGGCTCATATCATGACTGGTTTGAAGGAAGAGCCACCAAATGCTGTTTGCTGGTTTATATCGATGATGCTACCGGCAAGCTGTTGCATCTGCGCTTTTGTGAGGCTGAAACGACCTTTGACTATATGCTTTCAACCCGAGCCTACATTGAGCAATACGGCAAGCCCTTGGCCTTTTACAGCGATAAACACTCGGTATTCAGAGTGAATCAGAAATCCAGCCAAGACAGCAAGATCACGCAATTTGGGCGGATTCTGAATGAGTTAAACATTGATATTATCTTCGCCAACTCCCCACAGGCGAAGGGTCGTGTAGAACGAGCGAATAGAACACTTCAGGACCGTCTGATCAAAGAGATGCGCCTGGAAGGCATCGGTTCGATTGCAGAGGCCAATATATGGTTACCCTGCTTTATTGAGCAGTTCAATCAGAAGTTCGCCAAATGTGCGAGAAACCCAAAGAACTTGCATCGATCTTTAACGGAATCTGATGCTGAGCTGGAGGATATATTCACCTGGCAGGAACCGCGTAAGGTCACCAAGAACCTGACGATTACCTATGACAAATGTATTTATCTGCTTGAACCGACAGAGCTGAATCATAAGCTTGCTGGGCAATACATTGCATTTCTGGAGTATCCGGATGGCACTGTGGCCCTCATGCATGAAGGACGAAAGCTCAACTACAGCATCTTCAATAAATTGGCTGGGCTACAGCAAAATGAGATTGTTGAGAATAAACGGTTAGGTTCAGTCCTGGCGCATATTCAACAGCAGCATGAAGAACTAGAAAAACAGAATAAACGTTCCCGGGCCAAGAAAAGTATGCCAAGTCGTAAAGCTCAGAAAGCTGTTGTTGAACAAAGAAACTTAAATCCTGTGCTTGACTCTTGTGGTTAAAAACAGGACATTTTAAATGGTTTATCGCATAGACATTTTAATTGGTGAATAACATCTCTTCATCACACTTCTTACATTCCAACATTACCCCTAACTTTTCGTTCCGTCCTTGCTCAGTGATAACCCAAGGACGGTTTTGCCAAGGCGGATCATGCCGGACATGCTGTGTATGGCCACAAGCTAAAATAGCATACCAATGATTTTCATCATCCAAGGCAAAATCAACAATGGCTTGCTGCATATCGGACACCTATCTAAACTGAACTTATGTTGAAAAGGGGAGAGAGCTCATGCTGAGCAATCACAACGGCTTGAATATCAAATTGCTAAATAGACTGTGAAATTTGGTTTATTTCTGCCGCACGCTTACGCCGCGACAATTCTATTTTTCCCGCCATGTTTGGCTTTATACAGCGCTAGATCAGCACGCTTAATTGTATCTTCGTAGGTACAATCTTCAGGCATGATGGTTGTTACTCCTATGCTCACGGTGACATGGGCGTTATCTATTGAAAACCGACTTAATTCTTTTCTGGAATGTTCATGAATCCGTTTGGCAAATTGAATGGCTTGTTCACAGCCCGTGTTGGGTAATGCGACCACAAACTCATCTCCACCTAAGCGGCAGGCGCAATCAGTCTTGCGCAGCGTTAAACGAAGAATATCTGCGACTGCTCGGATTGCCTCATCACCGACATGATGACCTTTGCTGTCGTTGATTTTTTTGAGGTTATCAAGATCGAACATCAAAATCGAGGTCTGTATGGAATGTCGTAGGTATGACTCATAATGTAATGCTAAGTCATGCTCTAATTTTCTTCGATTGAAAAGACCGGTTAACTGATCCGTATGGCTGAGTTCCTTCAGCTTGATTTCCAGGTTGTGACGCGCTGAAATATTACTTGCGACCCAAAGTACAACGTCTTCTTCATCTACCGAAAAACTGAGGGATTGGATGCGCACCTCAAACCAAATGGGCTCTTCAGGACCATAGTCGGGCAGACCTTTTACATCCCTATTGCTCAATTCGTACTCTTCGATGAGTAGATTTCCTGACGCTAGAGCTTGGCCGATCAGTTGCATAAACAAGTTGGCTTTATCTGGCTTGATCACATCTGAAATATAGGTACCAACAAGACCGGAACCATCGTGGTAATAGCGATTATCGCGCCCACCAAAAACCGCAACGTATTTTCCACTACGCGATATGACAAAAGCAGGGTCTAGCAAAGCATCAAGAATGATAGCCATCTGCTCAATGTTGATCATCAATGAATTCTATTTTTTATTTACAATAATTAACACAATAGCTAAAAAAAATAAAAAGCACGTGTTTTTTCACCAAAAATAGTGATGAGTGAGATGAATATCTGTCTCGATTGTTTGGTATCGATTTACACAGGCCTAACTCCATAATGCTTTCACGGCTTATTTCCTTTATTGAGATAAGGTAGATGATAGAAATGTTTTGAATTATCGTCTGCATCACACGAATCCATACATACACATGCAAAATCAGAATAAACAAAAGAAAAATCTCGGCTATACTCGTTCATAAATTGATAATGAACAGAGCACTGAATAATGCGTGTACTTGTTGTGATGGATCCCATCGAAAATGTAAACCTAAAAAAAGATACCTCAATGGCGATGCTATGGGCAGCAGCACGTCGTGGACATGAGCTAGGCTATGCATTACAGCAAGATTTATATATCGATCACGGCAAAGCCTTTGGTTTGATTTCACCGCTAAAAGTTTTTGAAGATTACAACCACTATTACGAACTCGGCGAAAAACAAAAAGAATCAATTGCTGCTTATGACGTAGTTTTGATGCGTAAAGATCCTCCGTTTGACATGAACTTTGTCTACACCACCTATATTTTGGAACAGGCTGAACGCGAAGGTGCATGGATTATTAACAAGCCACAAAGCCTACGTGACTGCAATGAAAAATTGTTTGCGACACAATTCCCTGAACTTCAAGTACCAACCTTGGTGACTTCGCAGCAAAGTCTGATTCGTGAATTTTTACAAGAACATGGTGATGTGATTGTGAAGCCATTAGACGGCATGGGCGGCATGGGCATTTTCCGTTTATACCAAGATGGCGTTAATATTGGTTCAACCATTGAAATCCTGACCAATAACGGCACACAGCCGATTATGGCGCAGCGATACATCCCTGAAATTGTGGATGGTGACAAACGTATTTTGATGATCAATGGCGAACCCGTACCGTATTGTTTGGCGCGTATTCCGCAAAATGGTGAAGTGCGTGGCAACTTGGCGGCAGGTGGTTTGGGCGAGGCGCGTCCATTGACCGAAAATGATAAAGCCATTGCAGCCAAAGTCGGACCATTCCTTCGTGAAAAAGGTTTGGTCTTTGTTGGTTTGGATGTGATTGGTAATTACGTGACTGAAATCAATGTCACCAGTCCGACCTGCGTACGTGAAATTGATGCGCAATTTGGCACCTCGATTGCCGATGATTTATTTGATGTTCTTGAGACAGGTTTAAAAGCTTAATTTTGCACTAGATTTAAAAGAGTCCTTCACGGGCTCTTTTTTGTCCTGCCCTCAGGGGCATAGGTATCTACACATTTTTTATAAATTGAATGCGATCTGAGCAATCGCATTCAGCTCATCAGACGAATACTCTGACAACAACTGAAGAGTGTTCAATAGTATTGAAAGCCCTGCCAGTATGG
>NZ_VOZT01000034.1:0-38005 GCF_013419625.1 Acinetobacter sp. YH12070
GTGACTGCGTACCTTTTGTATAATGGGTCAGCGACTTACATTCAGTAGCAAGGTTAACCGATTAGGGGAGCCGTAGAGAAATCGAGTCTTAATAGGGCGTTTAGTTGCTGGGTGTAGACCCGAAACCGGGTGATCTATCCATGAGCAGGTTGAAGGTTGGGTAACACTAACTGGAGGACCGAACCCACTGTCGTTGAAAAGCCAGGGGATGACTTGTGGATAGGGGTGAAAGGCTAATCAAACTCGGTGATAGCTGGTTCTCCCCGAAAGCTATTTAGGTAGCGCCTCGGACGAATACCATTGGGGGTAGAGCACTGTTTCGGCTAGGGGGTCATCCCGACTTACCAAACCGATGCAAACTCCGAATACCAATGAGTACTATCCGGGAGACAGACTGCGGGTGCTAACGTCCGTAGTCAAGAGGAAAACAATCCAGACCGCCAGCTAAGGCCCCAAAATTATAGTTAAGTGGGAAACGATGTGGGAAGGCATAGACAGCTAGGAGGTTGGCTTAGAAGCAGCCACCCTTTAAAGAAAGCGTAATAGCTCACTAGTCGAGTCGGCCTGCGCGGAAGATGTAACGGGGCTAAAACTATATGCCGAAGCTGCGGATTTACACATTAGTGTAAGTGGTAGGGGAGCGTTCTGTAAGCCGATGAAGGTGGATTGAGAAGTCTGCTGGAGGTATCAGAAGTGCGAATGCTGACGTGAGTAACGACAAAACGGGTGAAAAACCCGTTCGCTGAAAGACCAAGGGTTCCAGTCCAACGTTAATCGGGGCTGGGTGAGTCGACCCCTAAGGCGAGGCCGAGAGGCGTAGTCGATGGGAAATTGGTTAATATTCCAATACTTCAGTGTAATGCGATGAGAGGACGGAGAAGGTTAAGTCAGCCTGGCGTTGGTTGTCCAGGTGAAAGGAAGTAGGCATGTATCTTAGGCAAATCCGGGGTACTCTATGCTGAGATCTGACAGCAAGCTGTACTTGTACAGTGAAGTGGCTGATACCATACTTCCAGGAAAAGTCTCTAAGCTTCAGTTACACTGGAATCGTACCCGAAACCGACACAGGTGGTCAGGTCGAGTAGACCAAAGCGCTTGAGAGAACTCTGCTGAAGGAACTAGGCAAAATGGTACCGTAACTTCGGGAGAAGGTACGCTGCTTTTGGTGATGGAACTTGCTTCCTGAGCTGAGAGCAGCCACAGAAACCAGGCCCCTGCAACTGTTTATTAAAAACATAGCACTCTGCAAACACGAAAGTGGACGTATAGGGTGTGATGCCTGCCCGGTGCTGGAAGGTTAATTGATGGGGTTAGCGTAAGCGAAGCTCTTGATCGAAGCCCCAGTAAACGGCGGCCGTAACTATAACGGTCCTAAGGTAGCGAAATTCCTTGTCGGGTAAGTTCCGACCTGCACGAATGGCATAATGATGGGGGCGCTGTCTCCAGCAGAGGCTCAGTGAAATCGAAATCGCCGTGAAGATGCGGTGTACCCGCGGCTAGACGGAAAGACCCCGTGAACCTTTACTGCAGCTTGACATTGAACTTTGATCTTACTTGTGTAGGATAGGTGGGAGGCTTTGAAACCGAGACGCTAGTTTCGGTGGAGCCAATCTTGAAATACCACCCTGGTAATATTGAGGTTCTAACTCTGCTCCATTATCTGGAGCGAGGACCATGTCTGGTGGGTAGTTTGACTGGGGCGGTCTCCTCCTAAAGAGTAACGGAGGAGTACGAAGGTGCGCTCAGCGTGGTCGGAAATCACGCGTAGAGTATAAAGGCAAAAGCGCGCTTAACTGCGAGACCCACAAGTCGAGCAGGTACGAAAGTAGGTCTTAGTGATCCGGTGGTTCTGTATGGAAGGGCCATCGCTCAACGGATAAAAGGTACTCTGGGGATAACAGGCTGATACCGCCCAAGAGTTCATATCGACGGCGGTGTTTGGCACCTCGATGTCGGCTCATCTCATCCTGGGGCTGAAGCAGGTCCCAAGGGTATGGCTGTTCGCCATTTAAAGAGGTACGCGAGCTGGGTTTAGAACGTCGTGAGACAGTTCGGTCCCTATCTACCGTGGGCGCTGGAAATTTGAGAGGATCTGCTCCTAGTACGAGAGGACCAGAGTGGACGAACCTCTGGTGTACCGGTTGTGACGCCAGTCGCATCGCCGGGTAGCTATGTTCGGAAGGGATAACCGCTGAAAGCATCTAAGCGGGAAGCCTACCTCAAGATAAGATTTCCCTTGGACTTTATGTCCACTAAAGAGCCGTTGAAGACTACGACGTTGATAGGTTGGATGTGGAAGTGCGGTGACGCATGAAGCTGACCAATACTAATTGCTCGTGAGGCTTGACTATACAACACCCAAACAGTTGTTGTATCAAGCATCAATTGATTCGATATTAAGCAAAATAACTTGATTTAGTTAACGCTTAAGAACAAAATATGCAACTTAGATATGATCTGTTAATAACTCATTTGACCAAGCAACGGCACTGAAAAGATAAGACCAAATGCAAAGTCATAACAGTTGTGCTGGCGACAATAGCAAGAGTGAACCACCTGATCCCTTCCCGAACTCAGAAGTGAAACCTCTTAGCGCTGATGGTAGTGTGGGGTTACCCATGTGAGAGTAAGTCATCGCCAGCTCATTATTCGAAACACCCTCTGACTAGTGCAGGGGGTGTTTTTTTATGTGTGGAAAAAAGATAAAAGGGGGCGATAATAAAGCGTTGGAAATCCAACGCTATAAATCGACCTAAAACGATAAAATTATCTTAACTGACATCGTGCATGCTTTAATGCAGTTCTTAACCCTTCTTCTAAAGTTGGATGATAAAAGGGTTTATTTAAAATTTCATGAATGGTTCGTTCTTCTGAAATCATCCAGGCTAACATAAGCCAATGACTGCATAATTTGAATTGTGGGCGGGTATCCAACGAATATCATGGTCCATTCTGACCAAGGCTCACAGCACTGTAGTCGTGATTTTAGAGCGCTATTATTGATGAATAACAGCATCCAAAGCATGTCTAGACGAGGCCTTGCGCAGTATATTGCTCATGGGATAATGCAGTAACAGAAAGCTTCTTTCACACATTTAAAGGTCATGTGGTACATGGCAGTGTATTTTTGACCCGAAAAGAAGCCAATGTTGTCTTGTTTGACTATATTGAGATTTACTACAATCGAGTGAGAAGGCTCTCTGCAAATGGTTGGTTAAGCCCAGAAGCCTTTGAGCAGAAATATTTTAAGAATTTAGAGGGATAGGTTGTCCACGATACTGCCTGGGATCATTATTTGGCTACCTTTATCGGGTAAATTTTATATTTAAAATATCAATATCCTAAATATTCGATTAAAAAAAACCTGCTTAAAAAGCAGGTCATTGATTTAGAAAAATGAAGTCACTTAAGCAAAAATATTACAAGCTGCAGATGCTAGAATCCATAAAATCACCACTGCAACGATAGGCTCTACAATTTTTGACCAAGTTGGTACTTGTACTTCAGTTGTCACGTCATCTTGCGTATGTTGTTGATTAACCATTTGATTGAACTCCTTCATTGATGCTTCTAATGATATCTCTTCTTGCAGATTTGGTTTAGAACCAAGGAGCTCTGTTAGGTTGTTTGTTGACCAAACCCAATCATCCGCTTGACCAGAAAGATGTTCAATTTGTCCATTGAGTAATTCTCGAATACTTTGTGGCGAATGTGAGCCTGTATCATGAAGTTGTTTTAATTCATTTAATTGTAAATGAAAAACTTCTGTAGTTAGGTTTTCGAGTTCAGAGCGTTCTAATGTTGATGCATTTGAAGGGTTTGTAGTGAGATGGCGTGAAACTTCCTGAATATAGAGTTCATCAGGCTGAGTAATTTCTTGATAAACCTTTTCGCCATTAATGCGTAGCTGATGAATTAATTCACCTAAGGTTAAAGCATTAATTTCACGTAAATGTTGTCGTTTTTCTTCACGATTTAAATGACTTAAAAGCATAGGCTTTTGAGATTCTATTTGTTCGACAAAATATTGTACTAAATCAAAAGCCATTATTCGCTTCCTTATTCTTTAATCGAGCAACCTTAAACCCGGTTTTTTCTTCGGCTGCTCTTGTTGTTCTTGGTCGTTTGATTTTAAAGCATTTTGATCATTCTGAATACCTTCATATTCTTGAGGATCGAAGAACATGCCTTGACCATTTTCACGTGCATAGATACCTAGAACAGCAGAAAAGGGGATATAGAGGTTTTGCGAAACGCCACCAAAGCGTGCAGAGAAAGTAATCGTCTCATTGCTCATATGCAGCGCATGCGTTGCATGGGGTGCAATATTCAGGACAATTTGGCCATCTTGGATATATTGAACTGGTACCATCGTACCATTCTGTGTCGCATCGACAAGTAGGTACGGTGTAAGTTGATTGTCACAAATCCATTCATAAAGTGCCCGTGTTAAGTATGGACGCGTTGGAGTGAGTTGTAGTTCCTGTTCAGACATAATGCTTACTCGAATATTTATGGGAAATTAATTTTTTGCTAAAAGCTCGCTATAGCGATTTTTTTCCTGCAATGTCATCGATTTGATAAATGCAGGACGGCTAAAGATGCGTTGGCAATAGAGAAATATAGGGCGGCATTGCTGTTTGGGAAGCTCAATCCCCATGGCTTTTAGGCGCAGAAATACAGGTGCGAGCATACAGTCTAACATGCTAAATTGTTCAGACATAAAATAAGGATAATGCTGAAACAAGGGGGTTAGTGAAATGAGTGTATCACGTAATTGTTTTTGTGCTTTTTGTTTGGCTTTTTCATCGAGGGTATCGGGATGGCGAAGCATAATATCGGCAAGTCTTAACCAATCTTGTTCGAAGCGCCATACATATTGACGTTGCTCTGCACGAGGCATGGGTGCATCTGCATACAGTTTATTTTGACGATATCGGTCATCCAGATATTCGGCAATAATACTGCTTTTATAGAGTTTTAGGCCATTTTCAATCATCATCGGAAGTTGATTGTAGGGATTTAAACTTGCAAGATCTTCGTCTTCATCATCAGCAATAATTAAATTATGTTTGATTTGCTTCTCTGCAAGTACATAGCGTATCCAGTGTGAGCGAAAGTCATCCGCATGACTGTAAAGCGTAATCCCTTGAAGAGGTGCATTTTCGACTGACATAATCCGAGACGATGAGAAATGAATAAGATAGGATACTAAAATTAGACAGTAAAATCACGGGGACTTTAGCAATATCAATGCAGCTACAGTGAAAATTACAGTTTTGTTTTATTTGATTTTATCTGATAGCTTTTCATGTCATTCATTTACCTGATCGTCACCGCATGATGACCATTGCACTTGTACAAAAATTATTATTTTTAGCTGCTGTTATTTTTATGGGCATTGGCTTTTATACGGCACTCGCTGGAGGTTATGCCTCTGATTATGGAGCAGAGGATGATAGCCTAGAACAAAAAAGCAAAATGACCATCTGTACAATTACACTAACACTGTCGGTTATATGCTTAATTGCGAGTTTGAGTCTTTTTGTTTATCGGATCGTTATTCTATTTGCATCATCTTCATAAAAATTAAGACATAAAAAAACCTTGGCATAAGCCAAGGTTTTTTGTCCGATTCGGTAAACGAATTAACGTTTAGAGAATTGAGGACGTTTACGAGCTTTACGTAAACCAAGTTTCTTACGTTCAACTTCACGAGCATCACGAGTAACGAAACCAGCTTGACGAAGAGCAGGTTTAAGAGTTTCGTCAGAAGCAATCAATGCACGAGTAATACCGTGACGGATAGCGCCTGCTTGACCACCGATACCACCACCAGCAACAGTGATGTAAAGGTCATATTTCTCAGTAGCTTCTAAAAGCTCAAGTGGTTGGTTAACAACCATACGAGCAGTTTCACGACCGAAATATTGTTCTAAAGAACGGTTGTTGATTACGAGTTTACCAGTACCAGCTGATAGGAAAACACGTGCAGTTGCGGTCTTACGGCGACCTGTACCATAGTTAGTAGCCATGTGCTGTATCCCTTAGATGTCCAAAACTTGTGGCTGTTGAGCAGTATGTGGATGCTCAGTACCAGCGTACACTTTCATTTTCTTGATCATTGCATAACCAAGAGGACCTTTTGGCAACATGCCTTTTACAGCACGTTCGAAGATTTCTTCTGGTTTGTGAGCAACTAATTTTTCGAAATTAGTTTCACGAATACCACCAGGGAAACCAGTGTGGCGATAATATTTCTTATCAAGTGATTTTTTACCAGTCACTTGAACTTGCTCAGCATTGATAACAACGATGTAGTCACCAGTGTCAACGTGAGGAGTATAAGAAGTTTTGTGCTTACCGCGTAAACGACGAGCGATTTCAGTCGCAAGGCGACCTAAAGTTTTGCCAGAAGCATCAACAACGTACCAGTCGTGTTGAACTTCAGCTGGCTTAGCGCTGAGAGTTTTCATTAAACCACTACCTATTATAGTTGGTTTGGACTATGGAAGCTGTCCAAACAAAAGGAGACGCGATTCTATACGAATACGTGAAGAATCACAAATGAAAATATAAAATTTCAAGCGCTGTATTGTAGTATATTTCTTCAGCAATAAACAGCAGATAATCCAGAAATTATAAAAAAAGCGGGTGAATGTAAATCATGTCGAATTCTAATCTGTTAAAAACCACACCTGACCCCTTATTTTGGCGACATTGGTGGTATTTAATGGGCTTATGTAGCACCTTGATTTTAAGCCCAACTTTTTTGTATTTGGTGTCTTTGCATGGGGCGGATGGCGCAATCATCGTTTTGTTAATGATGCTCACTTTATTTTTCCTTAGTTATTTATTGGTTTATCTGTTGATTGGATTATTGCTTGTGGGCGGTATGTTTTTTGGCTGATAACGAACTACCCGCAGCATGTACCGACCGTTCAGCGCGGCATTGTAATTCTTATTGCACTGATTTGGATCATTGGCATTTCAGGTTTTGCTTTCGATTTCATTCCATACAATGTCGCACAACGCGGTTATTTTTGAGTTTTAGTCCGATATTTTTAGTCAATAAAATTAGGTCTGTCATGTGCATCACACAGTATAATAATGCTATTGCACACACAGGATAGACCCATGCTGCCTTTATATATCACGAGCGGTGAACCCGCAGGTATCGGACCTGATATTTGTTTGAGCTTAGCCAATCGAATAGATGAAAGGCCACTTGTGGTTCTTATTGATAAAGATTTGCTGCTCAAGCGTGCTCAACAGTTAAAGCTCGAAGTTGAACTGATTGACTATGTTGGGCAGGAGGAGTCGGCAGCTCTAGGTCAGCTTTATGTAGAACATGTGCCTGTGACTAAACCTGTCATCGCAGGTCAGTTAGATGTGAATAATGCAGCCTATGTGTTGGAACAATTACGTCGTTCTGCAGATTATGCGATGTCTGGCAAAAGTGTAGGTGTTGCAACTGCACCTGTGCAAAAGTCAATTATTAATGATGCCGGTATCCATTTCAGCGGACATACGGAGTTTTATCAAGAATTTGCAGGCGTTGATCGTGTCGTGATGATGCTTGCGACCAAAACGCTCCGTGTCTCATTGGCAACTACACATTTACCGCTTCGTGATGTAGCCGATGCCATTACTCAAGAACGTTTGCATCAAGTCATCGATATATTAATTCATGACTTAAAAACCAAATTTAAAAAAGATCATCCGCATATTTTAGTCTGCGGTTTAAATCCGCATGCGGGTGAAGATGGCTATTTGGGCATGGAGGAGATTGAAGTGATCAATCCGGTGCTAGAGCGTTATCGCGCTCAAGGGGTGAATATGAGCCTGAGCTTACCTGCCGATACCTTATTTACCCCTGAAAATTTAAAAGATGCAGATGCGGTTTTGGCGATGTATCACGATCAGGGCTTGCCTGTGTTAAAGTCGCAGGGTTTTGGCGAAGCCATCAATATCACTTTGGGCTTACCATTTATTCGGACTTCAGTGGATCACGGCACAGCACTGTCACTGGCTGGAACCGGGCTTGCTAAAAGTTCGAGTTTACAGGTGGCGGTTGATTTGGCTTTAGAATTAGCACGTGCGAAAAATAACGAAACTTAATAATAAAGGTTTGAATTTTATATGAATAATAGTAAAAAATTATCAAAAATAAAACAGGAAAAAAACAAGATGCTTAGGGCGAAATCGATCATTCGCCCATTTTTTGGGATTGCGTTAGCGTTGATGCTGTCAGCATGCTCAACGCTCGCTACAGATCATCATTCTTGTGAATTAAAAGTATTATCGCTGCAAATTCCAAAACAGACGGAAGGATTTATACGTTTTGCATCACCGGCTGCCGTGGATGGCTTTAAACATAATCAGCAAAAATTTAATCAAGCGCTGACTGCGGTGCATAAAAAATATGCGAATCGTGATGGTGCTGATAAAATGCTTCAAGATGGACAGGCAATCAATGCTAATATTGATCTGCTTGTACAGCATCAAAATAGCCTGAGTGCGCTATATGAATCTCAACTTCTTGTAAGTGAAACCATTCCGGGTATTCAAGCTGAATATAACATTCTGGCTGATATGATGGCTAGAGTAAACAATTCAGCTATTCAAGCAATGATTGCCAAAAATCAAGTCTATATTGCGGGACGAATGTTGAGTTCTTTGCTGAAGTTAACTGATGTGAATTCTATTCATCCAGACGATTTAGATGACTTTTTAGCAGATTTTGAAACTTTCAATATTTATTTGAAGGCTCAACTGAATGGTAATCCCGAACTGGGTGTAGAGCGCGTAAACAATGCTGAAATGCGTGAAAGTTTGCTCTCCATTCAAGCTGAAACTGAAGAAATGATGAAATCTGAAACAATGGCTTTGTTGCAACAAAGAGAGCCATTGCTCAGTGTAATTAAAGCGGCTCGGGATAATGTGACCAAGTCCGAAGAAATTTTTGCTCGCTTGAGTGAATTTGAATCAAGTCAGTAATCGTTGTAATAAACCTATGCGGAGAATTTTATGTATCAAATTAATGCCCTAAACCCAAAAGATGAAGGGCATCACACGCGTAAGCGGTTTGGACAGAATTTCTTACATGATCAACGTGTTATTGCCAAAATTGTACGTTCGGTAAATCCGCGTACTGGTGACAATATTGTCGAAATTGGTCCCGGTCTTGCTGCGCTTACATCGCCTTTAATTGGTGAATGTGATGCTCTAACTGTGGTTGAGCTGGACCGTGACTTAGCCGCAGGTTTGCCGGGCCGTGTGCCGCATCCCGAGCGCTTGACCATTGTTGAAACCGACGCGCTGAAATATGACTTTACCGAGCTGTTTGCCGAAGGCCGTCCACTGCGTGTGGTTGGTAACTTGCCGTATAACATCTCGACTCCGCTGCTGTTTCATCTCTTGGAGTTTGGCGACAAAGTCAAAGACATGCACTTCATGCTGCAAAAAGAAGTCGTGGACCGTATTACCGCTTCACCGAATACTAAAGAATACGGCCGTTTATCGGTGATGATCCAATACTTCTGTAAACCGACGTTTTTATTTGAAGTGCCGCCGGGTTCGTTTAATCCGCCGCCAAAAGTCACCTCTGCGGTATTCCGTTTAGAGCCTTATGCCGTTAAACCGATTGTGGCGAAAAATGAAAAAGCGCTTGCGCGTTTGGTTTCACATGTCTTTACTCAACGCCGTAAGACGTTACGCAACAGCTTAAAAGGCATGTTGGTTGAAGACGGTTTTGAAAATGCAGGGGTTGATCCAATGGCGCGTCCAGAAACCCTAACACTTGCAGAATTTGTCGCATTAGCAGATCAAATGGTGGCTTAAATAATTATGACTCGCTCTATTCGCTATAACTATGTCATTGGTGATGTTCAAGGCTGTTTTGAAGCATTAAAAGCTTTACTGAAAGAGATCAAGTTTGATGCAGACCAAGATTTTATATGGTTTGCCGGTGATCTCGTCGCACGGGGTGAAAACTCGGTAGGCGCTTTGCGGTTCATCAAAAAATTAGTGGATAGTGAAGTTGCGGCGACGGTACTGGGCAATCATGATCTGACTTTGCTGGCATGCGCTCGTGGTATTAAGGATATCAATCCTAAAGACAATATCGATGATGTGATTCACGCTTTAGAAAGTGATGATTTGATCGATTGGTTACGCAAGCAGCCGCTGTGTCTATTTCCGAATGAGCAAACCATTTTGACTCATGCGGGTATTCCTTTGAATTGGACTGCGCAGCAAACCGCAGACTTGGCAAAGGAAGTGGAAGCGGTGATTGGTCATGACGACTTTGATGTGGTCGATGCGTTTCTTCAAGTGATGTACGGTAAAGAGCCGAACCTATGGTCGGATGATTTGTCTGGTCATGCGCGCTTACGCTGTATTACCAACTATTTGACCCGCATGCGCTTAACCGATGCAGAAGGTCGATTAGAGTTCAGTTTTAAAGATTCACTCGATGACCCTATGCCGAAGGGTTTTAAGCCATGGTTTGAGTTTGAGTCACAAGCAGCTCAGACCCATCAAATTCTTTTTGGTCATTGGGCTGCTTTACAAGGAAAAAGCATTTCAGCAAAAATCCAAAATGTGGATGGCGGATGTGTCTGGGGCAATCAGTTGATGGCCTATCGTTTAGAAGATCAGCACATGTTTGCTGTCGATAATCCTGTAATGTAAGTATTTAAAAATAAAAAAGCCGCATTGATGCGGCTTTTTATTGGTGTGAGGATTAGTCTAAACGAATCCAAGTTTGGTTACGACCTAAGACTGAAACGCCAATACTTGCACGGATCGAAATACGTTTTCCTGTGCTGTTTAAGCGCACTTTAGCATCATAAACTTTGCCAGAAAGAGGGTCGATAATACGACCTTTTTCATAATTATTGGTGCTATTTATTTGTTTTAAGCCTTTAATAATCTCCATGCCGAGAATCGGTTGGTTGGTATAAGGTGCAGGGCACTTATTGCAGTTTTTTTGCGGTGTATAGCCCGGACGTGGTGTAATTTTAATAATTTTACCGGTATAGGTATTATTGGATTCTTTGTGAATCGAAATAATTGCTTTTGCAGCTCCTGTTTTATCGTCAATTTGTTGCCATGTGCCAGCAATGTCATTTGCAAATGCAACATTCATCATACCCAATGTACATAGGCTGAATAATATTTTTTTAAACATGATCGCTTGTCCCCGAGAAGCATGATTTATGAGCACGTATGTTAGAAAGTTTATGAGAATAGTCAACTTTAATTTAAAAATAATTTGAAGATATTCGGAATAAGAAAAACCGCCATGTCGGCGGTTTTTTTACTTGTTTGAGGTTACTCTTGGCGAATCCAAGTTTGGCTACGACCAAGTGCAGAAACACCCATATAACCCCGTAAAGTTAGGCGTTTCCCACTGGCATTTAAACGGATTTTTGTGTCGTAAACTTTGCCTGAAAGAGGGTCAATAATACGGCCTTTGTCGTAGTTATTAGTGCCTTCAATATGTTTTAAACCTGTTAAGATATCAAGGCCTAAGATTGGCTTGTTTTTGTAGGGTGCAGGGCAGTTTACGCAGGTGTCGCGTGGTGTATAGCCCGGACGCGGCGTCACTTTGATGATTTTACCCACGAATGTGCCATTACTTTCTTTACGGATTTCAATAATGGCTTTTTGTGAACCTGTTTTATCATCAATTTGTTGCCAAGTTCCTGAAAGGTCTTGAGCAAAAGCTGAACCACTCATTACAGCAGCTAAGAATAAGAGGCTCACTTTTAATTTTTTCATCAGATATTCCCTGTAGGTGGTTCACCTATATCAAATCAATTTACTGAATAAATTTAAAATTTATTCAGCGCGAATCCATGTCTGTGTACGACCAATTGCGGAAATCCCCAGATATCCACGTAAATGTAAGCGCTTACCATTGGCAGAAATTTTGCCTTTTAAGCTGTAAATTTTGCCTGCTAAAGGATCAATAATTTTTCCTTGAGAGTAGGTATTTTCACTTTCAAGTTTCAGCCCCTTAAATACATCCATCCCTAAAATAGGCTGGTTGGTATAAGGTGCAGGGCAATTCACACATTTTTCCTTTGGTGTATAACCCGGACGTGGCGTCACTTTCACAATTTTGCCGGTATAGGTGTCTTTGGCATCTTTTCGAATTTCGATCAGTGCTTTAGGCGAACCGGTTTTATCGTCAATTTGTTGCCAAGTCCCTGTAAGATCTTGAGCATAGAGTGCAGAGCTTGTGACTACAGCACCAAATAATGCAGCCCATTTCAAACTTTTTTCGATCATATTAATAATCCTTTATCAATACACTTTGTGAGGGTTTATTGATCATACTAGGTAATATTTGAACTTAGAGCAACTACTCTAAGCCTAAATATTTACATTTTATTCGGGAAAGTTGACATGTTGCACAAAAGTGCCTTTACCAAAAATGTAACATCCACAGCACATCGTTCAATGTGTTGTGGTGTACCCTAGAATTTATATTAAGTTTATTTTTTATACAAAACAATCATTTAAAAGTGATTGCTCAGTCACATATTTTGTAGATAGAGTATGAAAGTTGGCAACCAGATTGCTGTGAATACTGCATTTACCGCCATGCCAAATGCCGCATAGCGCCCAGCAATGCTGCCGCGCTGCCAAGCTTGAGCTGTGCCAATTGCATGTGCAGCAAGTCCTAAGGCGAGTCCTGATGCACGTTCATCATGAATATTTTTGAGTATGATGGGTGAAAATGCTGCACCAATCACCCCTGATAAAATCACAATCAAAATCACCAAAGGAATCGGGGAATGCAGTAGCGTAGCAATGTTGATGGCAATAGGGGTCGTCACAGCTCGTGTAGCGAAAGCCATAATGGTTGGATCAGACAGATGCAGTAAATAAGCCAGCCCCATAGGGAGGGCAACGGCACTGATACTGGCAAAGACTAAAATCCCGCCTACGGCTTTTAATGGTAAGTCATCGTAACGCATCGCTGCTAAAGGAATGGCTAGAGCCACCGTGACATAGCCGAGTAAGTTATTGAATAGTGGATTCACCTGTGTCATATAACTTTCATAGGAAATGCCAAACAGATAGAGCATACCAATGACGAAAAACATCCCAATCACAATCACGGGGATTTGCGGTAATTTTTTATTAATGGGTTTTGCTACAAGATAGGCGATCAGGGTAATGATGAATCCAGAGAGGATTGAAAGCATGTTGATTCTCCTTATAGCCATTTCTTAGACATTTTTGCGTAGACCCACAGCGGTATGAGGGTGCTGACAAAGAGAACAATCAAAAATATCGGAATTTCATCGCCTAAATGCATCATCATCAGCAATGAGCCTGCACTAATGGGTAAGAAGGCAAAGGCACTTTCTTTCATGATTTTATTATTGGTGTCGACCAAACTGGCCGGAATTTTGTTGAATTTTCTCCAAAATGAAAGCACGATCAGTAAGCTAATCAGTCCGACGAGATTGCCTAATTCGGGGTGATTGAATTGCTTCATGACCCAGACCGCGCCTTCACGGAAAATAATAATTAATGCAATAGTGCCTATCCAGGCTTTCCAGTCGATGCGCTTGATCCAGTCCATTTTTGTCTTTCGTTAAAATTATACTAATCAAGTTTTAACCGATTTAGTCTTTAATTTCAAATTCTTCAAGTGGACGTTGAAATTGTTGCGCACGCGTTCCCAAGATTTCTTCGATGGGTAAATGTGCCTGTTTAATCAGTTGTTCTAACTTATGTGGGGCAATGATGACGTGCAGAATCAAGTTGCCTTGTTCATCATAACTTTCATTTTGGATCACATTGAGCGCATACAGTTGTGTTCTTAATTTGCCATAAGCCGGTTTTAGACGAACTTCAAAGCTTTGAATCTGTCCCATTAAGCATTCTTGAACCGCTTGGCGTAATAAGGGTAGACCTTTACCACTATGTGCTGAGACATAAACACGTTCCGGCTGATGTGGCTTGCCATAGATGATTTTAGGATCTTCGCCACTGACATCAATTTTGTTATAAACGCGCAGAATCGGAACATCGACACCAATTTCTTTCAGTACTTTTTCGACAGCCTCGATTTGTTCCATCATGTCAGGACTGCTGGAGTCAATGACATGTAACAATAAGGTCGCCTCCAACGTTTCTTCTAAGGTGGCTTTAAACGACTCGACCAGTGAGTGCGATAAATTACGCACAAAACCTACAGTATCTGCGAGCACTAAGTTGCCGATGCCATCCCAATGTAGACGGCGTAAAGTTGGGTCAAGTGTCGCAAACAGTTGGTCTGCTGCATAGACATCACTTTTTGCTAAATTATTAAATAAGGTCGATTTACCCGCATTGGTATAACCCACCAATGACACGGTTGGAACAGCAGCTTTTTGACGTGCCACACGACCTTGCATACGTGTCTGGCGGACTTTCTCAAGTTTCGCTTTGAGTTGTCCCATACGGAGCTTGAGTAGACGACGGTCAGTTTCCAGCAGCGTTTCACCCGGTCCACGTAGGCCGATCCCACCTTTTTGGCTATCGAGATCGCCACGACTACGAATCAGCCGTGAAGCCATATGTTGTAATTGAGCCAACTCAACTTGCAATTTACCTTCATAGGTACGTGCGCGTTGGGCAAAAATATCTAAAATTAATTCTGTACGATCGACCACACGACAACGCATGATGCGTTCAAGATTACGTGCTTGGGCAGGGGTGAGGGCATGGTCAAAGATGACCAATTCGGCTTCATGCTCTGCAACCACTTCTGCAATTTCTTCAGCCTTCCCTGAACCAATAAATAATTTGGCATCAGGCTTGATACGCTGTGCATACACATGTTGCAGAATATTGGCACCTGCAGATTGAGCTAGTAAGTGGAATTCTTCGGCATCAAGGTCTGCGAGCATTTGTACTGCCACACTGACTAAAATTACGCGTTCACCGCTCGCTTGATGTTGATTTAAATTTTCCACTCAGCACACACTCCTGTTTAAAGATTCATTTTAGGCGAAAATGCAGTGCGAGGGTTAATCTAAGTGAGGGATTAATGGCTAAGTTGCTGTATGACCTGCTGTTCAATTAGAGAAAGCTGCGAAAGCTCAGCGCCAATAAAAAAAGCACACTCATATACATCAGTGAAAAACCTGCAATGGCTTTTAAAGCTTGCCATGACGAAATAGGGGGATGGTCCGAATGTGAGTGATTCATGATTTATAACCTTTAAAACCGATATAAAAATGATATTTGATTTTTAAAAACGATTTAAATGGGAAAATATTATCTTCGACTTCGGTTTTTATGATCAATGCAAAAAAACTGTCTTCGGTATATGATGATGAAAATTTACGCCAAATTGTGGCACCGTGTCCTTTTAGTGAACCGTTTATGAATCAACCTCAAATCGTCAATACACCGCAAATTAATGTGTTTTTAAAATTTTATTTGTATTGTAAAAAAGTCGGTGCAGCAGCCGTTGCTGTGACGCAGGGTTTTTATTTGGTTTATCGTCATCAATTGTATAAAGACCCGAATAACCCGCAAAATACCCGCTATGTGCAGTATTTTTGTCGCAAGTTATGCAAAGTATTTAATCTTGAAGTCAAAGTACATGGTGAAATTCCACGTCAACCCGCCCTTTGGGTAAGTAATCATATTTCATGGTTAGACGTTGCAGTTTTGGGTTCAGGTGCACGTGTTTTCTTTTTGGCTAAAGCTGAAATTGAAAAATGGCCAGTGCTGGGTAATTTGGCGAAAGGCGGTGGCACGTTATTTATTAAGCGTGGCTCTGGCGACTCGATTAAAATTAAAGAACAAATTACGGGCTTCTTAAAACAAGATACGCCGGTACTCTTTTTCCCAGAAGCCACCACTTCAGATGGCAGCAAAATTAAAAAAATTCATGGTCGTATTTTAGGTGCGGCGATTGAAGCCGAACGCCCAGTCCAAATTTGTTTAATTTGCTATGTAAATCAAGAGGGTGAATTGGACAATATTGCGCCCTATGTCGGAGACATTAGCTTTGATCGACATGTCAAAAATGTCTTAGAAATGCCGAATGTCACTGCGCATCTAATGACATTGCCCGCAATTGATTCGGCAGGTCATACTGTGGAAAGCTTGACGCAAGAAGTGCAGCAAAAAATGAATCAGGGATTAGCAGAGCTTCAAGCCAAAGTTCTTAAAGCGCCAGTTCCAGTTGAAGCTAAATAATTTAATGATACAGGCTGCAAGGGGATGCCTTTGCAGCACGATCCTTACATAAAGCCTTCGAGCGGCAACCAAGAAACAAATTTCACTCCTGCTTTTTGCCACCACTTGATTTTCGGTTCACGTGGATAAATACGCGTTTGACCATTTGATAGCTTAATTTTCCAATTGATTTGTTGGTCTGCATTGAGCACCAACTTATAGGCATATTTACTCAAATTTTCATCCATGGTGTAGTGGACGGCTTTGGCTAAACGTGGGCTATTCAGTAATACCCCAATTTCAGTATTTAAATATGCTGAGCGAGGGTCAAAGTTAAATGAACCAATAAAAACTTGTTTTTCATCAATTGCCATCAGTTTGGCATGCAGACTCGAACGGCTTAAACCTTTCAGACTAACTTTAGATTTTTCCGCCAACTCTTTGGTATTGGTGTTGAGGTTTTCTGCATCAGGTCTAGAGAGAAATTCATAGAGTTGAACGTCGTGTTCCAATAGATCTTGGCGATATTTGCTATAAAAAGCATGAACCAATGGCACGTCATTGGCCTGGAATGAGTTGGTCAAAACTCTGACTTTCACGCCATCGGCACTGAGGTTTTTTAGGCGTTCCGCACCTTGTTTTTCTGGAACAAAGTAGGCTGAAACGATATCGACACTTTGCTCCGGTTTATCTAAACGGTTGAGCAGCTGAAAGTTGAGATGCTCTTCTTTTTTGGCCTTAGATTTGATTTTGCTCGGGGAGTCTTTGACCACTTCGGCTTTGACCCAGTCAAATTGGATTTTATTGTTGAGCCAGTCATCAAAGGCATGTGAACGGTTGGCTAAGTCCAAATAATTGACCACAGTGGCTTCTTGGTTATAGTCATCGAGTTGTTGTTTGAGACTGTCAAAGCGCAAGCTATAGTGGCGTGGATTGACCAATTGGCGTACTGGAAAGGCATAATCATCATTCCAATATTCATCAAAAGAATGAATGATTTCATCGGATGCCGCACCGACCAACATGACGTCGACATCGGAAAATTGATAGTTATCACTGACGTTATAGTATTGGTTACTCATATTGCGACCACCAATCAGAGCAATTTGATTGTCTGCAATAAAGCTTTTGTTGTGCATACGACGGTTGATGCGTTTTAGATCCAGTACCATATCGACAGGGCGGAAATGTCGGAAGCGGTACGGGTTATACAGTTTGACATCAATATTGGCATGTTGGTCGAGTGCCATATAAATGCCTTCCATCTTTTTTGCATTATTGTCATCGACCAATAAACGAATTTTCACCCCACGATCTGCAGCTTTGATCATGGCATGCAGGGCCAAAGCACCAATTTTGTCGTTATCCCAAATATAGTATTGTAGATCTAAACTTTTTTCGGCTTTATTGATCAGTTCGATTCGAGCCGCTAAGGCTTCTAATGGGTCATATAGAACATGATAACCAGTTAAGTTAGGATTTTGTTCCCGTAACGGCAGCACAATTTTAGCAAGGCTAGTATCGTCAGTGGGAGTATTAAAGGCATATTCCACAGGTTGAGTTTGCTGTTTAGGCAAGGTACTACATGCAGATAAAGTCACAACAAGGCTACAACTCAGCAAAACCACCTTAGTGTGGTTATGTATGAAGGACAAATTTTGCTGTTTCAGTGTAGCTGAGTTCATACTGTTAGACATACTAAAAAATTTGATTTGAGTATAAGTGTCAGCTGTGAAAAGATAAATATAGTGACCGAGTTTTCTCGTTAGGCAAATTGTAGAGCAAATGTATGTGGGAATTAGATTCCGTAGTGATGTATTTTTATATCGGGTTGGCTGTGCTGGGCGTTTGGGCAATATCCCAAGCTTGGTTAAGCCAGTCGCGCACGGAAACGATTCATCCGTTTAAAGCCTTCGTACATTTGTTGGCGTTTTATCTCTCGTATTTACTTATCCCTTTATTCTTCTTTAGCTTTTATGCAGGCTGGAGTGGCTATTATTCACTACATGAAGCGATTTTTGTCGGTGCTGTTACGGGGCTTTTGTGCTATGCCCGATTTATCGAGCCGCACATGATTCAGGTGAAAAAATGTCAATATCAATTGCATGAAACACGACAATTATTAAAGCCTGTACGCATTGCCTTAATTGGTGATTTACACATTGGTTTATTTTCAGGTCATGAACGTCAGTTAAAAATGATCGTCGATAAAATCAATGCGCAAAATCCTGATTTGGTCGTGGTTGCAGGGGATTGGACTTACGAGCCAGAAAATAAGTTAGCTGAAGAATTGGCTGTACTGAAAAAAATTATTGCTCCAATTTATTCGGTGAATGGTAATCATGATGAGCAATATCCCGGTCCGCCTATTCAAGCGCTGTTAAAACATGCATTAGAAAGTAATCATGTGGTGGATATCGAAGGGCAAGTGGTTGAGTTTAATGAGTTTCGTTTATTAGGTGTTGGGGATTTGTGGGCAGGTAAAGCCGATATGCGCTATTTGCCAGAATTGCCACAAGATAAGCCTTGGATCATTTTGTCGCATAATCCAGATACCGTCGATATGGTACCTAAACTTCCCGGACGACCATTGATGTTGTCGGGTCATACCCATGGCGGGCAGGTACAACTGCCTTGGTTGACCGATTATGTAATGAAAAAAGTGTCGATTTTAGGCCATAAAAAAGGGCTATATCAGCATGACAATGCAGATGTCTTTGTCACTGTTGGTACGGGCATGGTTGGGGTACCTTTCCGTTTTCTTGTGCCACCGACCATTGATATTATCGAGTTGGTTTAATCAAAAACTACCGTTCATTATCGCTAAACGGTTTGGTGAATGTTCTTCTTGATGTAGAGCTACAGGCCTTGTTTGGTTAATAAAATTGAATCGTGCCATTCATTTGCTGTTTGAAATTAAGTGAATGACCGTGTCTTGGAACAGATGATGTGTATTGCTCAGTTGGATCTAAGCTGCATTCATGAATAAAATCGAAGTGATGTCAACTATAGAGTAGCTAATCAGGTCATTGACTCCATTTGAGACATAAAAAAGCCAGCAATAGGTGCTGGCTTTTTTATTATGTGCAGATTAAACCTGATTATTCACATCATCATTTTTAGTTTCGCGAATCATTAAGAACGCGATCAATGAAAGGATTGATGCTGCAGTTAGATAGTAACCTACTGCATATAAACCATAGCCAGTTGCAAGTTTAGTTGCGATCAGTGGCGCGAAAGATGCACCAAAAATACCAGCCATGTTAAAGGTTAAAGCTGAACCTGTGTAACGTACAGACGTTGGGAAGATTTCAGACAATACCGTACCAATTGGACCATAGGTTAAACCCATGATCGCAAGACCGATACATAGGAATAAGAACACCATCGCAGTACTGCCAGACTCAAGCATGCTTGAGAAGACTAAGCCAAACAATGCAGATACAACACATACCGCAATCGAAGTCGTTTTACGACCAAATTTTTCAGCAAATACAGCAGAAAGTGGAATGAAGGCAGCGAAACAAAGTGTGGCAACCAGTTGAAGTTTTAAAAATTCTTCACGTGTGTAACCCAGCTGGGTTGTACCCCATTGTAAAGCGAATACTGTGGTTAAGTAGAACACAACGAATGTACAAATCGCAGCAATCGTACCGAGAATTAACATCCCCCAGTGCTTAGTGATCACTTCTTTGAACGGAATATTTACTTCTTTTTGCTTATCCAATACTTTTTGGAACGCTGGTGTTTCATGTAATTTTAAACGAATCCACAGACCGACAATAACCAATAGAGCACTTGCAATGAATGGAATACGCCAACCCCATTGCATAAACTCAGCTTCAGACATGAAGTGACCTAAGGTCAAGAATGAGCCTGTTGCAAGAATAAAGCCGATTGGCGCGCCCAATTGAGGGAACATACCATACCAAGCACGTTTGCCTTCTGGCGCATTTTCAGTTGCAAGCAGCACGGCACCTGACCATTCACCACCTAAACCAAGACCTTGACCTAAGCGACAAAGTGCAAGCATGAGCGGAGCAGCGATACCAATTTGAGCATAGGTTGGAAGCAAGCCGATACATACTGTAGAAATCCCCATGGTGAGGAGAGCGGCAACTAATGTGGCTTTACGACCGATACGGTCACCTAAATGGCCAAAGAATGTTGCACCAATCGGGCGAGCAATAAAGGCAATCGCAAACGTCGCTAGAGATTGAATCGTTGCGGTTGTTGGATCTGTACTTGCAGGGAAGAACAGATGCGGGAAGATAATTACAGCCGCAGTTGCATAGATGTAGAAATCGAAGAACTCGATTGTGGTACCTACAAGACTTGCTGTAAGTACGCGGAATTTTGAATTTGTTGGTTGCTGTTCAGTGGCAGCAGCACTTGAAGACGCCATGGTGGACCTTACACTTACTAAAAATAATTGAACTTAGTTTTAAAAGCGTAATCTTTTTAAAAAAGGCGTAATTTCTTAAAAAAATACGAAATACCAACTTACGGACTGCGGAATTAGGGTCACTAAAGAATGCAGTGTCAGTGGGTTATATCACGTAGAGATAAATCGACAGGAAATGTGATCCTGCACCTATCAATACAAAAATATGCCAGATAGCGTGTGTATATCTTACCTTTTTTAAGGCATAAAACAATGCACCGATTGTATAAGATAGCCCGCCAATGATCAGGTAGGTTAAAGCTTGATCAGATAAAAAGCGTTGCATATCATCCATTACCAGTACTGCAAGCCATCCCATCACCAAATAGGCAATCAACGAAATCTTTTGAAAACGATGAATGAAAATTAATTTGAATAGTGTTCCAATTGCAGCAATGACCCACAGTGCAATGAGTAAATAATGCGCTTTTGCGGTAGGCAATGCGATTGCCAGAAACGGGGTGTAAGTACCTGCAATTAAATAATAGATTGCGGTATGGTCGAGTTTTTTGTACCAACCACGGCGCTCAGGAGATTCTGCGAAGTGATATAGACTCGAGGCTGAAAACAATAACAGCATACTGAATGCATACACCCAAAGTGAAAGCCATTGTCCAGTTGGAAGATATGATCCTTTTAAAATCAGTAGGATACCTGCGATGGCAGACAACGCTGCACCGAAAGCATGGGTATAGAAATTCAGTCTTTCTTCAGCTGGGTCATAAGCTAAAAGATGGGGAGTATTCATAACGTATCTTTTATAATAATTTAAATATACATATGTATAGTAATTCAATTTTGCTTTTGGTGTAAGAAGATTTAAAATTGTTTTGCAAATTTATCTAGGTTTATATTATGTCATCTTTGGCTTCTCCCTCTACGCAAGAGCAGCAATTTAAAACTATCATCACAAGTGCATGCCATAGCGTTTTATGCAGCTTTAGGTTTTGTTGTTGAAGGTGATGAATATTTAGATTGTGGTATTCCGCATCAAGATATGTATATGGCTTTGGCTTAAATACTTAAAATTGGACAGCTATAAATAAAAAACGCTTAATATTTTAAGCGTTTTTTATTTGCATAGATTGGGTCAAAGCTTAGTGACCATGATCATTCGATGCAGTAGGTTCAGGGCTCATGTCATCCATATGTGCATGTTGTTCTTCGGTCATATGCATGTCTGCTGCAGTCGGTGCAGATGCTTCACGAGCTGCTTGATCAGCTTGCGCCTTTTTCAACGCTTCTTCTGACATCACAGGGGCATTTTTAAATGCATGCTGTTGAGTATTGTCTTTTTTCTGTTGGCTCGGCATATAGTCTGGTTCATTGGTCACAGCAAGCCAGAAAATACCCATGAATAGCGCACCTAAAATACAGAAGATAATCAGTGCTTTCCAGCCCCATGGTGATTTTTCAGGAGAAGTATGATCTGTCATAACAAGCTACTCAATCGGATAAAAAGAAATCAAAAAACTTGTTACTTTATAACATAAAACAGATGAGAGTTCGCGTAAAATCTAGACTTGTTTGCAAACACGCGACTGCGAAGGAAAATCAAAAGGAGCCGAAGCTCCTTTTGATGTGATTGAACAGCAAAATTTGCATGCTCAAAATGAATAATTAAATCTTCTCAGCTTTCGCCACTTTGTCTTTCAGCAATTGCGGTGCTTTGAAGCGTTCGCCATATTTTGCTTCTAGTGTATTGGCACGAAGTAACGCTTTTTCCAAACCATATTGATTTAAAAATTGAAGTGCACCACCTGTCCAAGGGGCAAAACCAATCCCGAAGATTGAACCGATATTGCCATCGACAGTCGATTCCAAAACACCTTCTTCTAGGCAGCGTAAGGTATCGAGTGACTGTACAAACAGGAAGCGGTCAATCATTTCCTGTTCAGAAATAGCATTATCTTTCTGCCATTTGCTCAAGCCATCCCAGAGATGCTTTTTACCGCCTTCAGGGTATTCATAAAAGCCTGCGCCGGCAGCTTTACCTTTGCGTCCGAACTCATGAATCATCGTCTGAATCACCTCATCCGCACCTGAACGTGGTAGGTCTTTGCCTTCAGCTTGTAGGGCTTTACGGGTCTCGGCCGCAACATGCTCAGACAACGTTAAAGACACTTCATCTTGAATCGCCAATGGGCCTACAGGCATGCCAGCTTTTAGTGCAGCCATTTCAATGCGGGCAGGGTGTACGCCTTCAGCCAATAGACGTAAACCTTCTTGCACAAAGGTGCCAAAGACACGGCTAGTAAAGAAGCCACGACTGTCATTCACCACAATTGGTGTTTTGCCAATTTGCTGTACATAGTCATAGGCTTTGGCTAAGGTTTCAGCCGAGGTGTTTTTACCTTTAATAATTTCGACCAATTGCATTTTGTCGACAGGACTAAAGAAATGCAGACCGATAAATTTAGCTTGATCTTGAGATGCATTGGCTAAACCTGAAATAGGCAAAGTAGAGGTATTGGATGCAAAAATGCCGCTATCTGCCAGATAGGTTTCTGTTTCTTGCGTCACTTTGGCTTTCAGTTCGACATTTTCAAACACAGCTTCAATGATCAAGTCACAGCCTTGTAGGTCGGCAGCATCTGCAGTGGCATGAATCAGTCCTAAAACTTGATCACGTTTTTCTGCACTTAAACGACCTTGAGATACTTTTTTATCTAGCAGTTTTTGGCTATAGGCTTTACCTTTTTCAGCTGCTTCAACAGAAACATCTTTGAGTACAACTGCAATGCCTTTTGATGCCGTGGCATAAGCGATGCCTGCACCCATCATGCCTGCGCCTAAAATGCCGACTTTAGAGGCTTGCCATTTCGCGACGTCTTTTGGACGGCTTGCACCTGACTTAATGGCGTTAAGACCATGCCAAAAGGTGCCGATCATGTTTTTAGAAATTTGACCAGTTGCAAGGTAAGTAAAATAACGTGATTCAATCGTGAGCGCCGTATCGACATCGATTTGAGCACCTTCAACCGCTGCTGACATTATGGCTTCAGGCGCAGGGTAACAGCCCTTGGTTTTGTCACGCAGCATAGCAGGGGCAATGGCGAGCATTTGCGCCACTGCAGGTGAAGATGGCGTACCGCCCGGAATTTTGTAGCCTTTTACATCAAAGGGCTGCTGTGATTTTGGATTAGCTTTGACCCAAGAGATGGCTTTATCCATCAATTCTTCAAGGCTATCTGCCGTGTCTTGAATCAGTCCCAGTGATTTAGCTTTATCGACACCAATTTGTTTGCCTTCCATCAGGAGCGGAAATGCATTCTGCAGACCTAATAAACGTACCATACGTACAATACCGCCACCGCCCGGCAGTAAGCCTAAGGTCACTTCAGGTAAGCCAAATTTAGCCTTAGCATCATTAAGCGCAATACGATAATGACAGCCGAGTGCTAACTCCCAGCCACCGCCAAGCGCTGTGCCATTTAAAGCTGCCACAACTGGAATGCCACGGGTTTCGATATAACGCAGTTTAGCTTTCATCTCTTCAATCATATTGAAGAATTCAGTCGCATGTTCAGGTGTGGCTTGAATCAGTTCGTCTAAATCACCGCCTGCAAAGAAGGTTTTTTTGTTCGAGCGGAAAATAATCCCTGCAATATTTTCATCTGCTTGCAGTTTGTCTACCGTTTCAGCCAGTGCAGCACGGAAGTCTGCATTCATGGTGTTGGCAGATTGGTTTGGAGAATCTAAAGTTAAAATGACGATATTGTCGGCATTTTTTTCAAATTGAATTGCGCTCATTTTAGTCTCCTTATACCAACTCAATAATCGTTGCGATGCCCATACCGCCACCGACACACAAGGTCGCTAAACCGCGCTTTTTACCTTGGCGTTCTAGTTCATCCATCAGGGTTCCTAAAATCATGGCGCCTGTTGCACCCAGCGGATGTCCTAATGCAATTGCGCCGCCATTCACATTGACTTTGGCAGGGTCAACCTTGAGTTCGGTCATAAAACGCATCACCACTGCAGCAAAGGCTTCATTCACTTCAAACAGATCAATATCATCAATGGTTAGGCCAGCTTTGGCTAAGGCTTTACGTGCAGCAGGTGCAGGGCCAGTCAGCATAATCGTCGGGTCTGCGCCCACCAATGCAGTTGCAAGCACTTTGGCGCGCGGTTTCAGGCCTTGCTCTTTGACCGCTTTTTCAGAGGCAAGCAATACTACGGCAGCACCATCGACGATGCCCGATGAGTTCCCTGCATGGTGTACATGGTTGACTGCGCCGACTTCAGGATATTTTTGCAAGGCGATGGCATCAAAGCCCATTTGCCCCATCATGGCAAAACTTGGGTTGAGTTTGCCTAAGCCTTCTGCTGTGGTCGTTGGTTTAATAAATTCATCTTTGGCTAAAACAGTGATGCCTGCTTTGTCTTTAACTGGAACGACAGACTTGTCAAAATAACCATTGGCTTGAGCTGCGGCGGCTTTTTGCTGAGAGCTGGCTGCAAAGGCATCCACATCTGCTCGGCTGTAACCGTCAATGGTGGCAATTAAATCTGCCCCAATGCCTTGCGGAATAAAATCACAGGCCATATTGGTTTCAGGGTCGAGCGCCCAAGGGCCGCCGTCACTGCCCATTGGCACACGAGACATCGACTCTACACCGCCAGCCACCACAAGGTCTTCCCAGCCAGAACGCACCTTTTGCGCTGCCATATTCACAGCTTCTAAACCTGATGCACAAAAACGGTTGATTTGAACGCCTGCTACATCATTGTCCCAACCTGCTGCAATGGCTGCGGTTTTGGCAATGTCTGCGCCTTGGTCACCAATTGGAGTTACACAGCCCAGTACAATGTCGTCTACTGCAGCGGTGTCAAATTGATGGCGGTTTTGCAATTCGTTCAATAAACCGGTCAGTAGGCTGATGGGTTTAACGGCATGCAGTGAACCATCTTTTTTACCTTTTCCGCGGGGCGTGCGAATGGCATCAATGATGTAAGCCTCGCTCATAATCCTGTCCCTATGATCTATAAATTTTTATTGGTTTTTTGAGTGTACGGATTAATCAAGCCAGTGCAATGATGAGAACGGGCGAGTCGTTTGATATTTTTAGTCAACGCTTGCTGCTAAATAAGGTCAAAATCAACCTGCATATTGAAAGCGAGGATCGGCTAAGATCAGTTGCTATCGATTTAGTTGAAATTGAAGATCTACTTATGCATAAAAATGTGAAGCGAGTGTTGAAAGGTCTGGCTTGGCTTGTTTTTGCAGGCTGCTTAGGTTTTGTATGCATGATCGGTTTTTATATTTATATGATCTATGGCATTCATCCTTCAGATGAAGGGACGGGCGGTTTAGCCTGTGAGTATGATCGAAATGATCATGTGACCAAGGCAGAAATGTATCGGATACAGGATGGCAAACGAGTGATTACGCCTGTCGATCCATTGCTTTGTCAAAAACAACGCGCAGATTTTCCGAAATAAAAAACCTGATCGAGATCAGGTTTTAGAGAATGCTAGTTTTGAATGATGCTTAGTGATAACCATGTAATTGGCGGTATAGGCCTGGTGTTACACCGGTCCACTTTTTAAATGCACGGTGGAAAGTACTGGTTTCACTAAAGCCGACTTGCTGTGCAACATCTTCAAGCGTTAAGTCTGGATTAAGCAATAAGTGAATTGCAGCATCTCGACGTAAGGCATCTTTCACACCTTGGTAGCTCTTACCTTCAGCGGCTAAACGACGACGAAGTGTTTGTGGCGATAGATACAGCATTGAAGCAACATCGTTCAAGGTTGGCATTTCTTCGCCAATTTGACTCTTCAGCACATCACGGATACGAGACGTTAATGAATTGGTATTTTTAAATTTAACCAATAACTGTGCAGGAGCCGCTTTTAAGAATTCTTCAAGCGTTTCTTCGTTTTGACGAATGGGTAAATCTAAATAATCCGCTGCAAATGTAATTTCAGTTCGTGGTGTATCAAACTGCATTACAGGTGCAAAAAACAAGGCATCATATTCGTCAGCATGTTCAGGACGTTCATAACCGAAGTGTACGCGTTCTAAAGGCAGACGACGTTCAATCAACCAAGAAGCGAGACCATGCCAAATCATCAGCATACTTTCTGTAATGAAATGGTCTGGGTCCATAGATTTTGGAATTTGAGGAACTAAACGTGCTTCGTGTTTATCACGTTCTAGTGTCACTGACCATTCATCACCAAACAGTTTATAGAACTGCGAAGACAATTCAAGTGCATCACCAAGGGTTTTTGCATGAATAATCAATTGGCACATAATGGCAAAAGTACCCAAGCGGCGCGGTTGAATATCAAAACCGACGTGTTCGTCTTGGGTCACCATCCACAACATTTTAATAAAACGTGTGTATTGTTCAGGTGAAATACGGGCTTTGGGTTGGCGTAGAAGTTCAGCCTCAATGCCAACATGAGACAATAAAGTTTCGACATCCATGCCGAGACGTTTCACACCAGTTAAGGCTGCGTTGACGAAATGGATACTGATCGTATCACGACTCATGTTTAATCCTTCAGTCTCTTTAATGTTCACAAATGTTTGACCTAAATGACGCTAAAAAAAGAAATCATGGCAATTTACAACAGCGGTTTTGCCATTTTTACATGGTAAATTGCCGAAACTATCAAGGTAAATGGCTGAACATGACATTGTTTTAATCATTTTATATTTCTACCATGGATAAAAAATCTACACAATTAGAGAAAAATATCCATGGAAGCAGCTTTAAAAGGATTGAAAGTACTCGACTTTTCGACATTACTCCCAGGGCCATTTGCGACCTTGTATTTGGCTGATATGGGTGCGGAAGTTGTGCATATTGAGTCACCGACGCGTCCCGATCTGGTTCGTTTGATGCCACCTTATGCCAATGGGCAAGCCACAGCGCATAGTTATTTAAATCGCAATAAACAATCCATCGCATTAGATTTAAAAGATCCGAAAAGTATTGAATTGATCAAAGCCAAAATTTCAGATTTTGATATTGTGGTAGAACAATTTCGTCCAGGTGTTATGCAACGCTTGGGTTTGGATTATGCAGATTTGGCCGAAATTAATCCGCGACTTATTTACTGCTCGATTACGGGTTATGGTCAAACCGGACATTACAAAGACCGCGCAGGGCATGACATCAATTACTTGGCTTTATCGGGCATTTCAGGTCATAGCGGACGCCAAGACAGTGGCCCGCCACCGATGGGGATTCAAATCGCCGATGTCGCAGGCGGATCAATGCATGCGCTTACTGGCATCTTAGCTGCGGTGATTGAGCGTTACCGTAGCGGTTTAGGACAATATATTGATATTTCCATGACCGATTGTGCCGTAGCATTGAACAATATGGCTGCAGCAGGAGTATTGGCTGCCAATGCGGTAACCGCGGCAGAGACGGCACATCTGAATGGCGGAAGTTTCTATGACTATTATCGAACCCAAGATGGTCGTTATCTGTCTATAGGTGGTTTGGAGCCACAGTTTTTACATGGATTGGCGCAAATTCTCGATTTACCCGCTTTAGCGACGCAAGGCATGTCATTTGATCCGCAAGACCAGACTGAAATTAAGCATGCAATTGCCCGAAAAATACTAACCAAAACATGGGCTGAGTGGAAAAAGATTTTTGCCTCTCAAGATGTCTGTGTGGAACCAGTTTTAAGTTTGGACGAAGCTCTAAATTCACAATTGGCCCAAGAGCGGCATTGGTGTGTTGAAGTTCCGCTACAAGAAGGCGACACAATGACACAAACTCAACTGGCATGTCCGATTAAATTTTCTAGATCAGCATTGATTTATACCCATGTGGGTAAAACTTTAGGTGCGGATAATTCGTTATGAATGGTATAAAAAAAGGTGATAAGTTAAACAATAAAACCTTTAAAATCTCTTAATTAGATAAACATCTATGTAAATATTGAGGGTTGTTAACAAAAAAATAAATAAATTATACAAATGTGAGAGTATTATGTGAACTATTAACACAATTGGTATATAGGTCTCCAAATGAAAATAGCTGTGAGTAAACTTGGATCTTTATATCTTAGCCTCGGAATAATGCTTGCGGGTTCAGCAACCCAAGCGGCAACTACTGCAGATGCTTTCAGTTCTGAAAGCCCATGGATGTTCGGTGATTGGAACGGTCAACGAACAGCTCTCCAACAGAAAGGTTACGATTTTAGTTTTAGTTATGGTGGCGAATTAGCCACTTTGTTAGATGCAAAGCATGCTTCTGGTCATGGCACTGAATATGCGGACCAATTCGCGATCGGGGCACATCTCGATTTAGAAAAAATTGCAGGTTGGAAAGATACCGAAGCGCAAATCAATATCACTGAACGTAATGGTCGTTCATTGTCTCAAACTTCAGATGCATTAAATGGTCATTTAAGTGCAACACAAGAAGTGTGGGGTCGTGGTCAAACTTGGCGTTTGACTGATTTTTGGATCAAGAAAAAATTCTTAGACCAAAAATTAGATATTAAAGTCGGTCGTTTTGGTGAAGGTGAAGATTTCAACAGCTTTGACTGTGACTTTCAAAACTTAGCACTTTGTGGTTCACAAGTGGGTAACTGGGTCGGTGACCAATGGTACAACTGGCCAGTCAGCCAATGGGCTGCTCGCGTGAAATATAACATTCAGCCTGAACTCTACGCACAAGTCGGGGTTTATGAATACAACCCTGAAAATCTAAAACGTGGTAAAGGTTGGAACTTGAGTACTGGATGGTTCTAAAGGTGCGATTATTCCTGCTGAAGTGGTGTGGACTCCAAAAGTGGGGACACAAAAGCTACCGGGTGAATACCGTGCAGGTTACTACTACAGTACCGCTGATGCCGATGTCATTGATAGCCCAGTAAATGAAAAAGATCACCATCAAGGTGGTTGGATTGTGGCGAAACAACAACTGATAGCACACAAAGACGATGCCTCACGTGGCTTAAGCGGTTTTGTGAATGTCACTGTGCATGACTCAGACACCAACAATGTAAGTGATATGCAAAACATTGGCTTGGTATACAAAGGTGCATTCGATGCACGTCCTCAGGATGAAATCGCGATTGGCTTAGGTCGTATCAGCATTAATGATGATGTGAATGACGCCAATATTGCCAATAACAGCGTTGATGCACGCGGTCTACAAAGTGAAGAGTATGACGCAGAAATTTACTACGGTATTCATGCGGCAAACTGGCTGACTATTCGTCCTAACATTCAATATATCCGTCACGTCGGTGCTTACAAATATGGTGAGAATGCGTGGGTTGGCGGTATCAAATTTCAAACAGCATTTTAATTGATGTCCAATTAGAGTTCTTATAAAAGCAATTCGGTAATTCTGAGAAGAATTACGACATTTCCCCCTTGAATTGTTTTTGTAACAACTTCTCTTTGCGACATAAAAACGGTGGTGCGTTGAATGAGTTTCACGCATCAAATACAACATTCGACAATAGAGGTGGTCAACATGAGCAACCCATCTACTGGAACTGGGATGCGAACATTTACCGTCGTTGTGATGGCAATTTTCGCCTTGGTTCTATTGATTGGTGGTATCTGGCTGGCAGTCCTTGGCGGTTCTTGGTACTACATAATCGCCGGCCTGTTAATGCTGGCTTCAGCAATATACTTAAGAAAAATTCAAAACAGTTCTTTATACATTTATGCAGCGTTAATGCTGGGTACAGTGATTTGGGGACTTTGGGAAGCAGGTTCTGACTTTTGGGCACTTGCACCTCGTTTTGATATTTTAGGCTTATTGGGCCTTTGGTTGCTGATTCCTGCCGTGACACGCGGTATGGAAAATGGCAAAACTGCGAAAATTGCATTATCAGGCACACTGGTGATTGCGATTATCGTAATGATCTATTCAATTTTTAATGATCCGCAAGAAATTAACGGTGAAATTAAAAATGCACAACCTCAAACAGCCAAAGCGATTGAGGGTATTGCTCCTGAAGATTGGCCTGCCTATGGTCGTACACAAGGTGGTGTACGTTATTCTCCACTTGCTCAAATCAATAGCGATAACGTTAAAGATTTAGAAGTGGCGTGGACTTTCCGTACAGGTGAATTGCCAACAGAAAATGACTCAGGTGAAACCACAAACCAAGTCACTCCGATTAAAGTCGGCAATGACATGTTTATGTGTACAACTCACCAACGTTTAATTGCACTTGATCCTGCGACAGGTAAACAAAAATGGGCATTCGATCCTAAGCTTAAAGCGGACAATACCTATCAACATTTAACATGTCGTGGTGTGTCTTATTTTGACGCTGCAAATACCACTCAGTTTGCAAAAAGCTTAGAGAACAAACGCTCGACTTCAACTGAGTGTCCGCGCAAAGTGATCTTGCCTGTAAATGATGGTCGTTTGGTTGCAGTCAATGCTGACACAGGTAAAGCATGTAGTGACTTTGGTCATAACGGCGAAGTCGATCTACAAAAAGATATGCCTTATCCGTATCCAGGCGGTTATATCCCAACTTCACCTCCAGTGATTACTGGCACAACCATTGTGATTGGCGGTTCAACTACCGATAACTTCTCGACTAAAGAGCCATCTGGTGTCATCCGTGGTTATGATGTCAATACCGGTGAATTATTGTGGATCTTTGATACTGGTGCACAAGATCCGAATGCTATGCCAGGCGAAGGAAAAACCTTCTCTGTTGCGTCTCCAAACGCATGGGCACCTTTAGCATATGACGAAAAACTTGACATCGTTTATGTGCCAACAGGTGTAGGCACACCAGACATTTTTGGTGGTCACCGTACGCCATTAGATGAACGCTATGCGAACTCAATGTTGGCATTAAATGCATCGACTGGTAAATTAATTTGGAATTTCCAAACCACGCATCATGATTTGTGGGATATGGATGTACCATCACAACCTTCATTGGCAGATATCAAAGATAAATCAGGTAATACTGTTCCTGCGATCTATGTCTTAACCAAAACAGGTAATGCATTCGTCCTTGACCGTCGTACCGGTAAAGCGATTGTGCCAATCACTGAAAAAGCGGTTCCACAAACTGTAAAACGTGGTCCACAAACTAAAGGTGAGCATTATTCTGCAACTCAACCATTCTCTGATTTTGATTTAGCACCAAAAGATAAATTGACTGATAAACAAATGTGGGGTGCCACTATGTTTGACCAGTTGATGTGTCGTGTGTATTTCAAATCATTAAACTACGACGGTATTTATACACCACCTTCTGAAAATGGCACATTGGTATTCCCAGGTAATCTTGGGGTATTTGAATGGGGTGGTATGTCGGTGAACCAAGACCGTCAAGTTGCTGTGATGAACCCAATTGGCTTGCCATTTGTGACTAAGTTGATTCCTACAGATCCAAACCGTGAGCAAACTGCGAAAGGTGCGGGTACTGAACAAGGCGTGCAACCGATGTATGGCGTACCTTATGGGGTGGAAATCAAAGCATTCTTGTCACCACTTGGCTTACCTTGTAAACAACCTTCATGGGGCTTTACTGCGGGTGTAGATTTAAATACACATGAAGTGGTCTGGAAAAAACGTATTGGTACAATTCGTGACAGTTTACCGAAATTGTTCCAATTACCTGCTGTGAAAATTGGTGTACCGGGTCTTGGTGGATCAATCTCGACTGCTGGTAATGTCATGTTTATAGGCGCAACACAAGATAACTATATCCGTGCAATCAATGTAACGAATGGTGATACTTTGTGGGAAGGTCGTCTACCAGCAGGTGGTCAAGCGACTCCAATGACTTATGAAGCAAATGGTAAACAATATGTTGTGATCATGGCTGGTGGTCATGGTTCATTTGGTACAAAACTTGGTGATTACCTTGTTGCGTATGCTTTACCAGATAAAAAATAAGTGATTTTACATCGCTAAATAAAAAGCCCGATTTATCGGGCTTTTTATTGGCTTAAATTCTTTATGTAAATTTATGCTAAGTAATGGAGAAATAATTCAATATATTAATAAATAAAAAGTAAATGACCGGAATCCGCTATATCAGTGAAATTGCGACAGTCTTATCAATAAAATCGCTATTAAATATGTAAAAAACGCATTTTCTTGATAGATAAAATCTCGTTATGCTGTGCATTGTTATAATAGAAATTACTAGCTGTACGCCATGTATTTATATACTGATTTTGACCAGCAACTGGTTAATGAACGTGTTGCACAGTTCCGTGATCAAACGGAACGTTATTTAGCAGGTAAATTGACGGAAGATGAATACCGTCCACTGCGTCTTCAAAACGGCCTTTATGTACAACGTTATGCACCGATGCTACGTATTGCAGTACCTTATGGTCTGATGAATTCTAAACAATTACGTAAAATTGCGTCATTGGCTCAGGACTATGACCGTGGTTATGCGCACGTATCTACTCGTCAAAACATTCAGTTTAACTGGCCTGCACTAGAAAATGTGCCTGATATGTTACAAGAGCTCGCATCTGTTCAAATGCATGCGATTCAAACTTCGGGTAACTGTATTCGTAACACAACTACTGACCAATATGCAGGTGTGGTTGCGGGTGAAATTGCTGACCCACGCCCAACGTGTGAATTGATTCGTCAATGGTCAACTTTCCACCCAGAATTCGCTTTTTTGCCACGTAAGTTCAAGATTGCAGTTTCAGCACTGGAAGAAACTGATCGTGCGGCAACGTCTTTCCATGATATCGGTGTGTATATCGTGAAAAATGAAGCAGGCGAGATTGGCTATAAAATCAAAGTTGGTGGTGGTTTAGGCCGTACACCAGTGATTGGTAGCTTTATTCGTGACTTCTTGCCACGTGAAGATTTGATTGCTTATTTAGAAGCGGTACTTCGTGTATACAACTTACACGGTCGTCGTGATAACAAATATAAAGCACGTATCAAAATTTTGGTGAAAGCATTAACACCAGAAGTATTTGCAGAGAAAGTGGAAGCTGAATTTGCACATACCATCAAAACGTTAAAAATTGATGCTGATACCTTGGCGAAAATGGATGAGAACTTCACACCATTTGATTACCAAGATTATGCGGATGAAGATTTCGCAGAGCAATTTGCCGCAGAGCCGAAATTTAAACAATGGTTCAACATCAACACCAATGCACATAAAGTCAAAGGTTACCGCATCGTTACGATTTCTTTGAAACGTGCGGGTATTGCACCGGGCGATATGACTGTTGAAGAAATGAACCTGATTGCTGACTTGGCTGACAAATATACCTTTGGTGAGTTCCGTACCACACATGAGCAAAACATTGCGCTTGTGGATGTACCACAAAAAGATTTGTTTGATCTATGGAAAATCCTTGATCAACACAATCTTGCACGTGCGCATATTGGGTTCTTAACCGATATCATTTGCTGCCCAGGTGGTGATTTCTGTTCATTAGCAAATGCGAAATCGATTCCAATTTCTGAAGCCATTACACGTCGTTTTGATGACTTAGATACCATTTACAATTTAGGTAAATTGGATCTGAACATCTCTGGTTGTATGAATGCGTGTGGTCACCACCATGTCGGTAATATCGGTATTTTAGGTGTAGATAAAAAGGGTGCTGAATTCTATCAAATCACTTTGGGTGGTAATGCCGACCATGATGCATCGATTGGTGACATCTTAGGCCCATCATTTGCAGCTGAAGTTGTACCTGACATCATCGAAGAAATCTTAAATACTTATCTAGACCTGCGTGCTGAAGGCGAAGAGTTTATTGATACTTACCGCCGTGTTGGCATCCAACCATTTAAGGAGCGTGCATATGCTTAATACAGCACTACAAGTCCTCTCTAAAGATGGCTCGATTGCAGACAATACTTACCAAGTCATTGGTGAAGATGGTGTGTTGCCACAAGGTGACGTGGTTTTAACAGTTGAGCAGTTAGATCAACTTGCGAATGTAACTGGTAAAAAAGCACTTTTCGTAACGGTGGATGCTTCACCTGAAACCAATGAATTCCCGCTTGATCAGTTAGATGCAATCTTTATCGAGTTTGCTGGTTTTAACGATGGTCGTGGCTATTCATTTGCTGCCTTGTTACGTCGCCAAGGTTTTCAAGGCGAGCTACGTGCAACAGGTGATGTATTCAAAGATGTGTTGAACTACATGAAGCGTTCAGGTTTCGATACTTTTGTAGTGAAAGAAGGTAAAGATATTGCTGAAGCTGCTGCTGGCTTAGGTGATTTTACCAATCCATATCAAGCTTCAACTGCAGTGCCGCAAGCGCATTATCAAACTGGTGCTTAAGTGCCTTGATCAATAAAAAAGCCTCCATTCGGAGGCTTTTTTATTGATCGAAATACTTTTAATGAGTGATTATTCATTTTTAAGCTGGCAATTGACCATCCATTTAATGCCGAACTGATCGGTAAATGCGCCATACAGCGCACCCCAAAAGGTCTTTTCGAGAGGCATTTCTATAGAGCCTCCTTTGGACAATGCATCAAACAGTCGTTTGGCTTCAGCTTGTTCACTGCTGTCTAAATTAATCGAAATATAGTGATTGCTGCCTAAGGTAAAGGGTTGATTGGATTGCGCACAGAATTGTTCGTTGACATCTGAGGCCATCAGCACGGTAAATTCATTGATTGGCAAGGAAATATGCATAATCTTTTGCTGTTCTGCATCAGACAGTGAAATGCCTTCCTCAGCAGGCATGTCACCATAACGCATCACATTGAGGAATTCTCCACCAAATACAGAACGATAAAAATTAAAGGCTGCCTCGGTATTGCCTTGAAAATTCAAGTAGTGATTAAGCTGCATAAAAAGTCATCCATTTTTTTATTTAGACATTTATTTTAAGAGCCTTTACTGAGCTGTATGTGAATAATTTATGTCTAAAATGTAAGCATAAAAAAACCCTCTTACAGAGGGGTTTTCAGTCTCCCTCCTTTATTAAAGGGGGGTTAGGGGAGGATTAAGGAATATTCCCTCTAAATCGCCCTTTGCGAAGGGAGTCTACAAAGGATTAAAGCAATTCAATCGCCACAGCAGTCGCTTCACCACCACCGATACATAGTGCTGCAATACCACGCTTACCACCTGTACGTTTTAATGCCTGGATCAGCGTTAAGATAATGCGTGAACCGGTAGAACCAACAGGATGTCCAAGCGCACAAGCACCACCATTGATATTTACTTTTTCAGCATCTAATTTAAATTCATCAATAGGGCACATCGTGACCATCGCAAAGGCTTCATTGATTTCCCATAAATCTACATCAGCAACATTCCAACCCGATTTATCTAGAACTTTTTGAATTGCGCCTACAGGTGCAATGGTAAACTCGGATGGATGCTGAGAATTTGATGCATAAGCCACAATTTTTGCGAGCGGATTTAAACCTTTTGCTGAAGCTTGATCTGCTGATGTTAAAACTAAAGCAGATGCGCCATCAGAAATAGAACTGGCATTGGCAGCGGTAATCGTTCCATCTTTAGCAAAAGCAGGGCGCAGCGTTGAAATTTTTTCGATATTAGCGTTAAAAGGCTGTTCGTCTTTATCGACAATCACATCGCCTTTACGACTCGAAACAGTGACAGGCACGATTTCGTCAGCAAAATAACCCTCAGTAATTGCAGTTTGTGCACGTTTAAGCGAGCGAATGGCGAAGTCATCCATTTGTTCACGTGTATAGCCTTTGGTATTTGCCATATCCTGCGCAAAAGACCCCATGAGTCGGCCTGTTTCTGCATCTTCTAGGCCATCTAAGAACATGTGATCTTTAACGTCACCGTGGCCCATACGGTAGCCAGCTCGTGCTTTGGTCAATACATACGGCGCATTGGTCATTGATTCCATACCACCTGCAACCACGACTTGAGCTGAACCTGCTTTAATCATATCTGCCGCTTGCATCACGGCCTTCATCCCCGAACCACACAGCTTGTTGATGGTTACGGCACCAGTTGAATCTGGAAGACCAGCCTGACGCATCGCTTGACGGGCAGGACCTTGTTTCAGACCAGCTGGAAGCACACAGCCCATAATGACTTCTTCAACATCTGTTGGTTGTAAACCCGCGCGTTCGATGGCTGCTTTAATTGTGACTGCGCCTAATTCAGGTGCAGTGACAGCGGCTAAACTCCCTTGAAAACCACCCATTGCTGTACGGGCACCATTCACGATGACGATATCAGTCATTACATATCTCCATTTTCTTATACATTAATTTTTGAATACGTCAGCAGTATAAGTAAAATTGAACAGGAATAAAGCAAATTTAAAAGGCTGCTTTGGACTCACCGGTTCTCAAATTAGCAACTGGTTGGGTTTTCAAATCGTAAATGTCCCATTCGACTTAAGACTGCTCGGATCGGTTGAAGTGTTGATTTCGAACAGTAGTAGAAACTACCATTTGAACCATTGGGTAAACCGGAGCTGGCCTGAAAGGTTAGGCTCGGAATGTGTAAAGTCCCACGCCAAGAGAGGTCCCCATATTTTAAGTTAAGTTTGTCTTGTAGTAATATTTTTTCATTTGCGTCGACTTGGCGGTTTTTATTACTGTCAATAAATATAATCAGACCACTGTTCCAGTTGTTAGGTTGGCAAAGTTTAAAGTCAAGACTAGGACAAATCACAATATTGGAATGATAAATAGTGGCATGAGCCCGTGCGAATGCATTGTGATTTTGAATAGTCGATTTGATGTTATTCGCTTCTCGCTGCGCCATTAAATTGTTGAAATGTGGTAAAGCTATCGTCACGATAATGACAATAATCGCAATTGAGACCAAAAGTTCAAATAAAGTAAAGCCAGTTTCTTTGTTGTAAGACATTGATTTAATCCAAAATTTAATATTATTTTTCTCTGTACACGACAAATTTCATAGGATCCTTGTCCTATCAGGCTTTTTCTTTCTTAAAATTGCTAGCACTTTCTTAAATTCTTCTTTTTTTCCAAAACCAATCAAACGTAGAATAGCCATTTGAACATAGTCCAAACCGTAGCGAAATAAACTTACTGAAAGTCGTCCATGCTTCTTTATTTTTATCGCTTTTTTCCGATCATGTTGCCATTCACCTGTTAAATAGCACCAACAGAAACCGATAGCTAGCACTGCTATCAATTTCTTGACTCGTCTAGGGTCTGTTAAACGAGTATTTTCAAGATTGAATCCACGTCCTTTGAGACAACTAAATAACGTTTCGATTTCCCAGCGTAATGCATAATCACGAATAGCAGAAGCATTAAACATAGGAGAAACAACAAGTAAAAGCTCTCCATCTTCTAATCGTAGCGCACTAATATACAGTTTCACTCGACCAACCCAAATACGTCGTTTACGACATTCAGTTTGACCAACTTGAAGATGACGAAATAAATCACTAATTTTATGATTCTTGG